>JASHXK010000188.1 GCA_030043575.1 Terriglobales bacterium | reverse complement strand
GGTCTTTCGCCGAGCGCGATGTACTATTGCGCGGTTGGAGGAAGTAATGCCAATGGCACAGCTTTGTCTGCCTATGACATTCTCTACGAGCAAGGCCAGATGGGGGAGTGCTATAACGGCAGCGGATGCAGCAGCGCCGCATGTAATAACGATCCAAACTTATATGCGGTCTGCACCAACGGTAGCAGCGGCCAGCTTTCCATCAGCACAACCAGCCTTCCGAATGGCGAAGTGTCGGCCAACTACTCGGCGACGCTGACGGCCATCAATGGTATTCCGCCTTATAGCTGGTCCATAGCATCGGGTAGTTTACCGTCGGGTCTCACACTATCGACGAGCGGAACCATCAGCGGAGTGCCGACCGCGGTAGGCACGTCAAACTTCACAGTAAAGGTGACCGATAGCAGTCATAACACGGCCACGGCGAACCTGAGCATCACGATTGCCGGCGCACCACTAATTACGACCACTTCCTTGCCAAACGGCCGAATTGGAGAACCGTACTCTGCAACTTTATCTGTTTCCGGCGGTATTGCTCCTTATACCTGGAGTGTTGTAGCCGGTGCTTTGCCGCCGGGGCTCACGTTGACCGCATTTAATGGGCAGATTCTCGGTACTCCGACCGTCGCGGGGATCTATACTCCGGTTTTTCAGGTGACGGACGCGGACAACAAGACAGCGCATGCTACGTTGAGCGTTACGATCGCCAGCAACGGAAACGGAACCCTCCGAGTTGTAACTACTTCATTACCGGAAGGAACCGTGGAAGTGGTATACAGCGCCAGTCTGCAGGCTTCCGGTGGAGTGCAGCCTTATACCTGGACGCAAGTCGGAGGCGTATTGCCTCCCGGCTTGACTATAAACAGCAGCGGCGCAATCACCGGTATACCTACCGCAGCAGGAACCTATGGCTTCACGGTTCAGGTAGGCGACTCAGGATCACCCCAACAAACGGCGCAAGCTGCTCTCAGCATAACCGTAGTGCCTGCAGCTTTGCAGATCACGACGACTGAGCTCAGTGCGGGGACGGTAAATACCTTCTACCAGAGCCAGCTTGACGCGACCGGCGGGACTCCGCCTTACACGTGGAGTATAGCTTCCGGTGTACTTCCGGCTGGATTAACGCTTAACACTTCAGGTCTGATTTCTGGAACTCCTACCACGCCATCGCTGTCGAACTTCACGATTCGAGTTACCGATAGCGGCAACCCGCATCAGACAGCAACCCAACACTACACGCTGGTGATCGATCCGGCGCAGACGCTCACCATACCGGCGCAGCAACTTCCCGATGGCACGGTGGGCGTGGCTTACCAGGCGGACACCGCCGCCGAGGGAGGCACACCTCCATACACGTGGGCTGCGGCCTCTCTGTTACCTCCCAAGCTTATGCTGGGATTGACCGGCGAGATCTATGGCACGCCTGGTCAGGAGGGAAGCTATCAGGTCGGCGTGATGGTGAAGGATTCGGCGAATCCTCCGGCGACGGCAACGGCCAGTCTGTCGCTGACGGTGAATCCCGATCCTACGCTGCAGATTGCGACCGATGTGCTTCCGATTACCACGATTGGGTTTCCGTACCGCGCGGCACTCCAATCCACCGGAGGTGAGGAGCCGGTCACGTGGTCAATTGTTGCGGGAAAGCTGCCTCCGGGACTCGTCTTGAATGGAGACACCGGAACAATTACAGGTACGCCTGGCGGCACGACAGTTCAGGATGTAACGTTTCAGGCTGAGGATGCGCGAGGTACACAGGCAACCAAGGTCCTGACGGTTGGCGCGCTGAGCCCGCTCAGACCAAAGCCGCTGGTCGCAGCCAGACCATGACCAGCGGATCGTGGGCAGGCGAATTCATTTTCGCCTGCCGCTCTTCGATCGCGGCAGCCATTTCTGGCTGACGCCGTCCGCCGATGCTGCGTGAAGCCGTTACTTTGACTTCTCTCCAGCCAGGCGGTTCCAGAGACCGACAAATCGGGGATCGCACTAACATTCCTGTTGCAGTATCTCCGTTGCCGCGATAAGCTCCGTGGCAATCCGGCTGCGATATTTTCGCAACCACCCGAAAGGGCCGCGCTCCCTGGACAGGTTCGCATGTTGATTGTGCTCACCTTCGCGGCGATCGCTTTCCTCTTCGACTGGATCACGAAGTGTGTGGTGCAGATGCGCTTGGGCGTGCCCTTTGGCGGCCGCCTGCTACAGCTCCGCGAGGTCCATCATCGCGAGCGCATCTACGGCCGCGCCGGATTTCGCGCGACGCTGATCGTCATCTGGTGCGCGGCGGCGATCGCCGCCGTGTGGCTGCAGAGCTCCGGGTTGTTCCTGCACAGCCGGAGCGCAGCGGCGGGCATCGGCTGCGCGCTGGGTGGTGCGGCGGGAAACCTTCTCGACATTCTTCGTCGCCAGCACGTTGTTGACTTCATCGATCTCGGCTGGTGGCCAGTCTTCAATCTCGCCGACATTGCTATTGTCGGCGGTTTGCTGTTCGCATTTTGGGGCATGGTGCCGTAGGTATGAGACGCGTGCTGTTCCGATGGCGAGATTTTACCGTCTGGAGCTATCCGGCCATGCTATATGTCGGCCTGGTCGTCGGCGTAATCGCGGGCAATTATGCCGCGCACACTGCCGGGCTCGATCCGCTGCGCGTTTACATCGCGACCATCCTGCTGATCATTCCCGCGCTGATCGGAGCGCGCCTCCTGTTCGTTGCCAGCGAGTGGAGATACTATCGCCGCAATCCGCGCCTCATCTGGAACCGCACCCAAGGCGGCTTCATGATGTACGGAGCCGTGCCGGTGATGTTGTTGTGCTCAATACCGCTGCTGCGTGCAGTGCACGTGGGTTTCGGCGCGTTCTGGGACGTGAGCACCTTTACCATCCTGGTTGGCATGATTTTTACGCGCGTGGGGTGTCTGCTGAACGGATGTTGCGGCGGCCGGCCGACGGGCGGCTGGTTTGGCATTCGACTGCCCGACACGCGCGGCGTCTGGCATAAGCGAGTGCCGACTCAAGTACTCGAAGCGGCGAGCGCCGCCGTGCTGCTGATGGTCGCAACGGTCGTGGGGGGGCGTACACCGTTTCCGGGAGCGCTGTTCCTGCTCATCATGTTGAGCTACGCAAGCGCACGGCTGGTGCTGGAGCTGGTTCGTGAACACGCGAATCGTGGCCGTCAGTTCCGCGTCGCCTACGCGCTGTCCGTGATTTTCGTCGTGACGTCCATCTCGCTCCTGGCGGCGAATTGGCGATCGTAACCATTCCGCTGAGGCAGCGAGGCACAAAAGGAACGAAGATGAGCTCCGGGTCTCCCTAATCAGCAACAAGGAGGATGTGATGGCGAACAGTGTGGTCGGCAATTACGACGTCGTGGTGCAAGTCTCGCTGACGGCGGTCGACCGCTTTCTTGCGGTGATGCACGAGTGCCAGCGCTTCCTGCACTCCACCTCCGGCTATCTCAGCGACGCGGCCCCGCCACCGTTTCACTTGCCGCCCATCGTCTTTACCGGTGTCGAGGATGCCCTGGGCAAAGCCGTCGCCAATCAGCAGCGGATTCCGCGCCAGTCGTTCACCGGCACGGTGGCAACGAACAACCTTATCGCCACGTTGCGTCCGCCTGTGGTGAACCCCGGCGAGGTCGCGCCACCGACGATCACTCCCAGCAACCTCTCGGGCCTCGTCCAGTTACAGGTGTTTCCTCCGACCATCGATGTGCCCGACGCCTCCGGTACCAATCTCAGCGTGACGCTGAACGCCATGGTGCGTTACTTCCCCGATCCGAACACTGCACCCATCGCCCAATTCCTGCGGGGCAATCTCCAGATCGTCGCTCCCATCAGCCAGATTTCCACGCAAGTGGGCAATGTCATCGAGTTCAATATCAGGGCAAACCAGGTATCGGTGAGCTTCACCCCGACCTACACCAGCAACGCGCTGAGCGCCTCCGACTCTGCCGCCATTAATCTGGCAATCCAGAACGCGCTGCAGACCAGCTTCCAGCCGTCGAGCGCGACGCTGCCTGGTGGCGTCTCGGCGCTGCAATTCAAGACGATGCTCTCCGGCTCGCAGAAGGCCACCGCGCTGCTGCTGAATCTGACAAGTCACACCAGTAATCCCGCCACGGTCGATCAGATCGCGCTTGCGGCGGGCGACGATTTCGCCTTCGCGATCAACCCGGCGTATATCAACTCTTTGTTGAGCTCATCGATCAGCCAGCTCACGAACTTTCCGAAGATCCACGTGAGCTTCTTAGTGTTCGCGACGAACTACACCATCACGCTGACCAGTCCTCCGCCGGCGCTGAATTTGACCACGGGGGCTATTCAGCTCGTCATCAATGCCCACGCACATCCCGACGGCAGCTGGCCGGCCTTCGACTTCCGGACCATCATTTCTTTCACGCTCAAACTGATTCCTATCGACGCCCAAGGCCGGCTGGGTGCGGCCGAGCTGGCGCTGAGCGGCGTCTCGCTCGACTTCACCGACTCGGGCGCCCTCGGCGAATTTAAGGACGCGATTCTGGACGCCTTCAAAGGCCACATCACCAGTAACATCTCTGCGGCCGTTAACAACATTCTGGACTCCTCGAATCCCAACGGCATTCAGGCTACCGTGCGCAGCCAGACCAACATCGACACGCAACTGGGCAATCTGGTGAACTCGCTGCTCACCGATCCCACCACCGGCGACCAGCCCGATGCCTCACTCGAGCTGGTGTTCTCCTACACTGCGGTCGACATCGAGCCGACAGCCGTCATTTTGCGCGGCCTGGAGACGGTGCCGGCGTGGGCCGATACCTATGTCGAGATCGACCAGATTCCCTCGCAGCCCGCGACCGGCGGCGGCCGGGGCACTGTGGTTACGCCGACGGGACCGGATTACACGGCGCTGAATTCGTGGATTCCCGGCGGCACCATCACGCAATATGTGTGGAGCATCAGCTACAACAGCCAGCTCTATCCGTTCGGCGTCGATCCAGACAAGTTTGTTCTGCTGCATTCCACCACTCTCCCGGTTGCCACCGAGGACACCGCTTCGCTTCCGCCGTACACGCCGTTGTGTCTAACGGTGCAGGGCACGCGCATTGGGTCTGCGGGCGCTGAACCTGCGACTGCCGTGAGCGCGACTTCCTGCGGTTATCAGATCGTCCACCTGCCCTTGCCCGGAGTGAATGTGGACGGCGACGTCGCCCCGATGCCGACCCTCGCACTGACACGGCAGGGAGGCAACGGACAGATTGTCGTCACCGGGCATGCCGCGCCACAAGCCGCCGAACGCGACGCGCCTAATCTGCTGCTGCATTTTGCCGACAAGAAGTCGGCAGCCACCTTGACAACGCTGACGGAAGCATTGAGCGACACCAACCGGCCCGACGCGCCCACTGCAGTGATGGCCGTGGTGCCGCAAGGACAGCTGGAGAAGCTGTCCTACGCACCCGGAATCGTCTACACGGAAGACGACGACGCCTGGGAGCGCGCCTTCGGCCTGGGCCAAGCGGCGCGCCCGCTAACCGTCATCGTCGATCCCACCGGCAAAGTGGTATGGCGCCACGAAGGCGCAATCGACGAGAAGGCGCTCTCAGCCGCATTGACGGAGATGCTGGCCCCCACATTCACAGGTCCCCCGAAG
>JASHXK010000187.1 GCA_030043575.1 Terriglobales bacterium | reverse complement strand
GTGGAAGCACCGACTGCGGGTTCGGTCCTGCTGGCAGGGGTGTTGCTGAAGATGGGTACTTATGGCCTGCTACGCTTCAATGTCGGCTTGTTCGCCGACGAAGCGCGGCGCAACGCTCCGTGGATTGTCGCGCTGGCGATTATCGGCATTATCTACGGCGCGCTGGTCGCCATGATTCAACCCAACGTCAAGCGGCTGGTCGCGTACACGTCGGTCAGCCATCTGGGATTTGTTGTGCTGGGGATTTTCAGCTTCACGCAGATGGGCGTTGACGGCGCGGTTTACCAGATGCTGAATCACGGCGTCTCAACCGGCGCACTCTTCATGCTGCTGGGAATGATGTACGATCGCCGCCACACCTACGACCTGGCGGAATATGGCGGGCTGGCGACGCCAATGCCGGTGTTTGCGACCTTCTTCGCCTTCATCATGCTGTCGTCGGTGGGGCTGCCGCTGCTGAACGGCTTCATCGGCGAATTCCTGGTGCTGAGCGGCGCCTTCCAGGCGAAGCAGTTGTACGGAATTCTTGCGGCGACGGGCGTCATCTGGAGCGCGTGCTATCTGCTGTGGATGTATCAGCGCGTTTTCTACGGCGAAGTCACGGCGCCGGCGAACAAGACACTGCGCGACATCGATGCACGCGAGCGGGTATCGCTGTGGCCACTGGCGATTGCCGCGCTGGTAATGGGGATTGCTCCGATGCTGTGGTTACACTCGATTGATCCGGCGGTGAGCGCTGCACTGCGGCAGTTCTCCGGCGCGACTGAATCGCCGGCGCCGGTGGTGATCCATACCACACAGGCTCCGCGATTGCCTATAGCCGCTACTGTGGCGCGTGGTGCGAAGGAGGCGATCGGACGATGATTCCCTCCGTCGACTACATCAGGATTCTGCCGGAGATTGTGCTGAGCATCTTCGGCATCATCGTGATGATGGCCGATCCGCTGATGCCGGAGCAGAGCCCGAAAAAGCCGCTGGGCATGATCGCTGTGATCGGGACGCTGGCCGGACTGGCGGCGACGGCGTATCAAACCGGCTTCTACGGCGGCGCCTTCTACAACACGATCAGCGTCGACAGCTTCAGCGTTTTCTTTCATGTTGTCGTGCTGCTGATTGCCCTGGCTGTGATTCTGACCTCGTTTGACTATCTGGAAGTCCAGCGCATTCGCTCAGGTGAATACTACGGCCTGATTCTGTTCGGCAGCGTCGGCATGATGCTGATGTCGTCGGCAGTGGAGCTGGTGCTGATCTTCATCGCGCTGGAGATTTCGTCGATCTCGACCTACATTCTTGCGGGAATGCGGCGGCGCGCGGCTGAGAGCGCAGAGTCGTCGCTGAAGTATTTCCTGCTGGGCTCGTTTGCGACGGCGTTCTTCCTGTATGGCGTAGCGCTGGTCTTCGGCGCCACGCACACGACCAACGTTTACGGCATCGCGAAGTATCTTCAAGGGCAGCCGTCGACGCTGGCGTATCTCGCTGTCGGATTGATGTTTGTGGGATTAGCTTTCAAGGTTGGATCGGCGCCATTCCATGTGTGGACGCCCGATGTCTATGAAGGCTCGCCGGCTCCGGTAGTCGCACTGATGTCGACCGGGCCCAAGGCAGCGGCGTTTGCCGTATTGCTGCGCGTGCTTTTTGCAACCGGAGCGCCGGGGTGGTTCTGGATGGTCTGGGTCTCGGCGGTGCTGTCGATGACGCTGGGCAATATCGGCGCGCTGGTGCAGCAGAATGTGAAACGCCTGCTGGCGTACTCGTCGATTGCTCACGCCGGCTATATTCTGGTTGCGTTTGCGGCAGCCAAGCAGGTCGGCATCTCCGCCGCGATCTTCTACTTAGCTTCGTACGCAGCGATGAATGTGGGCGCATTCGCGGTGGTCAGCCACTTCGCATCGACCGGCGAGAAATATGTGACGCTCGACGATTATGCCGGACTGGGCCGCCGGTCACCCATTCTTGCAGCCATCCTAACCATATTCCTACTATCGCTGATCGGGATTCCGGTCACGAGCGGATTCTTTGCGAAGTTCTACGTGTTCAACGCTGCACTGCAATCGAATCTGGTCGGGCTCACCATCATCGGTGTGATGAACAGCGCAATTGCTGCTTACTATTACTTGCGCGTGATCGTCTATATGTACATGCGAGACGAGCGGACCGAAGCGCCCGTCGCTCGCATACCTGCCGGGTTAGGAATTGGCCTGGCGATCAGCCTGATTGCGACGATCTATCTCGGCGTGTGGCCAAGCCGGGTACTCGATTGCGCTATGCAGAGCGCGCAAGATTTGATGAAGTAAGCGTCATCGTCACGAAGTATTTCCTGGAATACGATGATCCTGGGCCGTCACAGCTTCATTACTTTCGTCGTCATTGCGGCGATCGTCTCGGTATTTTTCTCTCCTCTGATGCCGGCGACCGGCCTTGTCGGGCGCCATCATGCACGCACGAATTTTGCCATCGCAATTTCGCCGGCCACAACTTCTTCCGCATTCGCGTCACATTTCGTC
>JASHXK010000186.1 GCA_030043575.1 Terriglobales bacterium | reverse complement strand
AAGCTGGTGCCGCACGCCGGCGGCAGCGTCCACAAGCCCGAAGACATACTCAACGCGATACTGGAGGTGACGCGTGGCTGAAGCATCGGTGGTAATCCCTCAGAATCCGGTTGAGCAGTTTCTCCGCATGGACCGCATTCCGCACATCTGGTGCCCCGGATGCGGTATCGGCACCAGCGTCAATTCCTTCGCCCGCGCGCTGGTCGATGCCCAGATCGACACCAAGCACCTGGCCATCGTCTCTGGCATTGGTTGCAGCGGACGCGTCGCCGGCTACACCAAGTTCGACTCGTTCCACACCACGCACGGCCGCGCGATTCCGTTCGCCACCGGCTTGAAGCTGGCGAATCCCAAGCTCAACGTCGTGGTCTACTCCGGTGACGGCGATCTCTTCGCCATCGGCGGCAATCACCTGATTCACGCCGCCCGGCGCAATGTCGATCTGAAGGTCGTCTGCGTCAACAACCTCATTTACGCGATGACCGGGGGGCAGACGGCTCCGACCACACCCGGCGCAGTGACAACTTCGACCAATCCCTACGGCACCTACGATCCGGCCTTCAATCTGCCTTATCTGGTCGAAGCCGCCGGCGCCGTCTACGTCGCGCGCTGGACCGCGTTCCACGTTCGCCAGTTGGCGCGCTCGATGGAAGAGATGTTCGCCAAGAAGGGTTTCAGCTTCATCGAAGTGCTCTCGCCGTGCCCGACGCTCTATCAGCGCCGCAACAAGATGGGCGATGGCCTCGACACCATGAAGTTCTACAAACAGAACAGCAAGGTCCGCAACGGCGCGCCAACCAGCGAAGTTGGACTCAGCAAGAGCGGCGAAATCGTCGTCGGGAAATTTGTCGACCGCGAGCGCAACGACTACGGTGTCCTGATGCACGACCGATTGGTCGAAGCTCTAGGCGACGATTATGTGGAAACGGAGGCGTGTTCATGCCAGTAACAGAGATCCGTATTGCGGGATTTGGCGGGCAGGGAGTCATCCTCTCGGCAGTGGTCATCGGCAAGGCCGGCTGTATTTATCAGAACGGCTACTCGACCATGACGCAGAGCTTCGGACCGGAGGCGCGCGGCGGAGCTTGCAGCGCGCAAGTTATCCTGTCCGACAGTCCCGTGTTGTATCCCTATGTGACGCGACCCGACATTCTCGTCGTCATGTCGCAGGAGGCCTACACGCTGTTCAGCCCACAAATCAAAGAAGACGGGATTCTCATTATCGAAGAGGATCTGGTGCGCATCGGCGAACTCCCCGCAGGCGTCCGCGTCTACAGCATTCCAGCAACCCGCATCGCCGAAGAGCTCGGCAAGAAGATGGTGCTCAATATCGTGATGGTAGGCTTTTTCGGTGCGGTCAGCGGCGTCCTCGATCCGGAGGCGCTGCGCAAAGCGGTCGCCGCATCGGTGCCCGAGGCCTATCGCGATCTCAACCTGAAAGCCTTCAACCGCGGCTTCGACTACGGAACCAAGGAACTGACTGAAGTCATTGTGAAGCAAGACTCGCAGGTCGCAGTCGCAGCTCTGGAAACCTAGCGCGTTCACTTTAAGTCACCTGCTGCCTACTCAAGTGTCTTTTGCTTGAGTGGGAGTCCTTTGACCACCGCATGAGACGATCGGCCTGGAGCTTGCACTCGCGCTCGCGCTTGCGTGATGATCTCCAGCATGCCATCCCAAACAGGTGGAGCGCTCACCTGGGTGCTGGATTCGCTGCGTCATCGCGGCGTTATCGGCTCATTGCGTTACTACGCCCGCGAATTGCGCGACCTGCTGGTCGATCTCACGCCGGAGCGCCGCAAGTCGCGTTTCGGCGACATCGATTTTGACTTTGATCACAACGTGGATACCACTTGGGCGAGGATATCGCTGCGCACCCGTCTTCGCGAATGGCTCTCGGGCGGCCAATATCAGCCCACCGAACCCGCCGCCTTTCGCCAGATGCTCGATGCAATTCCGGTTTCACTCGACGGCTTCACCTTTATCGACCTGGGCTCCGGCAAGGGACGAGCTTTGTTGATGGCATCGGATTACCCGTTCCGGCGAATCGTCGGCATGGAGTTGCTTGGGGAGCTCAATGCGGTTGCGGCTCAGAACATTGCGCATTATCGGAACGATCGGCAGAAGTGCTTCGTCATCGAGTCCCACAACGGCGACGCGCGCTACTTCGACTTTCCCGCTGAACCTACGGTCCTCTATCTTTTCAATCCTTTTCCCAGACACATCTGGCGAGAGGTTTTGGCCAATCTGCACCGCTCTCTGATAGCTGCTCCGCGACCGGTCTACGTGATTTACCACAACCCTGTGCACGAGGACATTTTCGCGGCCCAAAGCTGGCTGCGCGAACTGCGAAGGACAGGTCAATTCGTGCTGTACGAAGCAGGCAGTTAGTTCAAGATTCCAGGCTGAGATCGTCCGGTTTATGCTTTACAATTTGTCGCGCATGCAAGGACTCGCGGCAGGCTTACTGCTTTTCGCTCTGATATCGACCGCGGCGTTTGGACAGCCGGCGGAGAGCCCTGGCAGCCGCGCGGCTCCCAATACCCCGTCGCAGACCGTCAAAATCAGCGACATTCCTCCGATATCGGTGGCCAAGGATTGGAGCGATCAGGCGTATTGGTTGTTTACCTTGTTCCTGGTCGCGGTCGGAGCTTTACAGGTTTTCCTGCTGTGGGGAAATCTGCGCGCCATCGAACGCCAGGCCATGCAGATGGAGCGGCAGACCGGCATCCTGGAGAAATCGGTAGCGCTGGCCGAGAAGAGCGCCGACACGGCCCGGCAGAACGTGGAGATGTTCGTCAACCGCGAGCGCGGACATCTGCGCGTGGAATTAACGCCTCTGCTTTGGCCGCCGCCGGCCGGAACCATCAAAGTGAGCTACAAAGTCACGCTCTACGGAGCGACCGAGGCCTACATCAGCAGCTCCTGTGCCCGCGTCGAGATTACCGATTCGTCCGAGCCCGGAGATGACGGCCAGTGGTGGCCCGCAATGAGCATCCCGCAGGTAATCACCCCCGATCACCGGGTGCAGGAAGCTCAGGTGCAGGGCGTGTTTCCCAAGTCGACATTGGAGCCATCCGACATCGACGCCATTGATGCGGGCAGGAAGTTCATTCACTTTCGCGGATTCGTCAAATACGACGATGTTTTCGGCGCGGAACGGTGGACGCGCTGCCGCCGCACTTGGGAGCTCGCCATGCTGCGCAATCCCGATGGTACACGCTCCGGCCACTGGAGCAAACGCGGCAGCGCGAAAGACAACTCGGAAACCTAGGCCTATCGTGATGGCTGCGAAAGGTGTCACCAGCGCTGTGTTTGCAATGCCTCGCCATGCGATTAAGATGTTGTGCAGGTGATCCATGACAGAAAATGCCAATCCGACCCCGGAGGCGAACCAGGACGAGGAAGCCGCCCGCCATGTTGCTGAGGCCCATCGCAAACTGAGCGGCCTGCGGCAACGGCTCGAGAAACACCCGGAACTGGAGGAGGCCATTGCGAATCTGGAAATGGCCCTTAGCATCCTGACGACGAAAACCGCCGGGATGTTGTAGAAGCAGCCATTAGCAATTAGCAGTTAGCCCTTGGCATTAGCACTTGGCACAGCACTGGCATGAAAGACAGCTGATCTTACTTGATCGCCATGTGCGTCGCCGAACTCTTGATCCAAGCCGACGGTCGCGGTTAATCGGGGAATGCTAATTGCTAACTGCTAATTACTGACTACCTCCGAGGAATCTAGATGAACTCGCCACTTCGCTTTGCAGGTGTACTCGTGCTGTTGTGCGGCTGTGGAACCCTCAACCCGGCGCAGACGACGTCTGCGGCCACCTCACATCCCCAAAGTCCAAGAGAACAGGCCTGGGCAGTCCTGAACCTGGGACTAACAAACTCCAACGTGGACAAGCGTAGGAAGGCGGTGGGCGAACTCGGGCTGCTGCCCGGTGATTCCCAGGCCGAAGATGCTGCGCTGACCGCCTTGAAGGACGAGAAGCCCGATGTTCGAGTGGCAGCCGCGCAGGCGCTGGGGGATATGTCGGCCAAGTCCGCCACGCCGCAGTTGGTGGCCGCGCTGCACGACACCGACGTTTCGGTGATTTTGACGGCGGCTCATACTCTCGTCACGTTCGGCAACGAGAAAGGCTATGACGTTTTCTATGCCGTACTGACCGGTCAGCAGAAAAGCGGCCAGAGCTTGATGGAGCAGCAGAAGAAAATGCTGAATGATCCCAAGAAGCTTGCCGGCATGGGATTTCAGGCAGGATTGGGTTTTGTGCCGTTTGGCAGCTTGGGCTACTCGGCGTTCAAACTCTTCACCAAGGACGACGTTTCACCGGTGCTGGCGGCCGCGGCGCTGACTCTGGCCAAAGATCCCGATCCAAAGAGCGGCCAGGCGCTGGTCGACGCTTCGCAGGATCAGAAGAAATGGCTGGTTCGCGCAGCAGCCTACGATGCCATCGCCAAGCGTGGGGATCCGTCGCTAAAAGGGGCCGCAGTCTCGGGATTGCAGGACCAGCAGGAAGAAGTGCAATACTCGGCCGCCTCTGCGGTCATCCGCCTGAGTGACATTGAAGAGCATCCCAAGACACCTCCGGCAACAACCAAACGTAAGCCCGCAACTAAAAAGTGAGGAGCAAGGGTCGAAACCTGATCAGCGCCGGATTCGTATGCCTTGTGGTAGAGGTTGTACATGTGCAGAAATATTAAGACTCTCTTCAATTTCGATCCGCCGGTTACGGATGACGAAGTGCGAGCTGCCGCTCTTCAGTTCGTACGCAAGATCAGCGGATTCAACAAGCCTTCCAAGGCGAACGAAGCAGTTTTCCAAGCCGCCGTTGACGAAGTAGCGGCGTGCTCAAAGCGCTTGCTGTTATCTCTGGACACGAATGCACCATCGAAAAACCGGGAAGAAGAAGCAGCCAAAGCGAAAGCACGAGCTGCCGCTCGCTTCGGTACCTGATCCTGGGCTCGTATCGGGAGTGTTTGCCGATTTGCGCTAAATGCGCTCTGCGTGCCCACGCACTCGCATTGCGAGCGTCTTTAGAATGAATGATCAAACCGTCGCCACCTGCCGCGCTCTGGGGCCGGCGTAGTATCCTTGCTATACCGGGCTCGAGCGGCTCGGATCATCCAGGATCATGGCCCTTGGAGGATTCACAGCCATTTCCGGCATGAGCCTCGAAATGCGGATACATCATGAACGCGTTTGACCAAGGGCCGCGGAATCATAACCTCTCTCAGCCGAACACCCCGGTCCTGGCGATGTCTCAGCCCCAACCCCAGCCAAGCAAGTGGGAACTCTGGAGACGGCGCATCTTCCTCATCGTGTTTATCCTCTTTTGCCTGGAGATCGGCATCATACTGACGGTCGCACCCTGGACCGCGTTTTGGATGAACAACTCGTTAATTATGGGTTATCCGCAGCTTCGGGAAATACTGGCGCATCCCTTTGTTCGGGGATTGATCAGCGGTTTGGGGATTGCCGATGTCTGGCTGGCGGTTGCGGAGGTTGTCCAGTATCGCGAACCATAATTGGATCGGCCGCGCGACCGGACTCGCCGCGTCCACTTGGATTGCATCAGTCTGAATTTTTAGAACTGGCTTATTGCAGAAATGGCAGAAAAGAAAGACGGACATCCTCAGCAACATCGCGCGCCGCTCGCCTACGAGAACAAGAAGTTCCTGAACGGGCCGGACGGCCGCATTTTGCGCATTCTTGCCGAATATCAGGAGCCGCTGGCACGATTCCGGCGCGAGCGCATTCAGGACACAATCGTGTTCTTTGGCTCCGCGCGTTTCCACAGTCGTTCGCAAGCCGAGGAGGGATTGCATCTGCTGGACAAGCCGGGCTCAGCCGCGTCCGCTCCGCCGGAAGAGCAGGAACGTATCCGACTGGCCAAGGCTGATGTTGAGATGGCGCGCTACTACGAGGATGCCCGCCAGCTAGCCTTTCTCATCACCCAGTGGACCAAGTCCATCAATCAGCCGCGCCATCGCTTTGTGATCTGCACCGGCGGTGGTCCCGGGATCATGGAAGCCGCCAACCTGGGAGCATCGGAGGCCGGCGGCAAAACTATCGGCATGAATATCCATTTGCCCTTTGAGCAGATGCCCAACCCGTACATCACTCCTGACCTGAACTTTGAGTTTCACTATTTCTTCATGCGCAAGCTATGGTTCGCCTATCTTTCTAAAGCGCTGGTCGTCTTTCCCGGAGGATTTGGCACCTTCGACGAGCTTTTTGAATTGCTGACCTTGGCACAGACGGAAAAGTTAGCCAAGCGTATCTGCGTGGTGATTTATGGCAAGGATTACTGGGACCGGGTGATCAACTTCCAGGCGCTGGTGGATGCGGGAACGATTTCGCCCAAGGACCTGGATCTGTTCCACTGGGCAAATACGCCCCAAGAGGCCTTCGAATATCTGCGGGCGGACTTGACCAGGCACCATCTGGAGCCACCCCTGACCGGCGACAAAGAGCCCGACATCATGAAGACCAGACCATAGAGATTGGTCCTGGTTTTTCACGTACTGCCGCAAATCTGAAATAATCAAACGGACTTCTACGGATCAAGCACAAGGTATGACTTTGCGTGTATTGGTGACAGGCGGTGCCGGTTTTCTCGGCTCGCATCTTTGCGATGCGTTATTGGCGGAGGGCCATTGCGTTGTTTGCGTCGACAATCTGCTCACCGGGCGAATCGAAAACGTGACGCATCTCAAGAACGAGCCGCGATTCGAATTTCGCCAGCAGGATGTCTGCCTGTCTTTTGACTCTGGCAAGGTCGACTACGTCTTCCACTTCGCCTCACCTGCCAGTCCCGTAGATTATCTCGAACACGCGATCGAGACTCTGCAAGTCGGCTCGTTGGGAACGATGAACTGCCTGGAGCTGGCGAAGAAGTATGCGGCTAAGTTTTTCCTCGCTTCGACCTCGGAATGTTATGGCGATCCACTGGAACATCCTCAGAAAGAATCGTATTGGGGGCACGTGAATCCTATTGGGCCACGTTCCGTTTATGACGAAGCAAAGCGTTTCGCTGAAGCGGTTACGATGGCCTATCGCCGCTATCACAAGATCGACACACATATCGTCCGCATCTTCAACACCTACGGCCCGCGCTTGCAACTCAATGACGGCCGGGTAATCTCCAACTTCATGAAGCAGGCGCTGCTCGGCGAAGACCTTACGGTTTACGGCGACGGTTCGCAGACTCGCAGCTTCTGTTACGTCAGCGACGAGGTTGCCGGAATTCTGGCGCTGGCGAAGTCGAACGAGCACGAGCCCACCAACATCGGCAACCCCAGCGAATTCACGATTCTGGAATGTGCCAAAGTCGTGCTGGAGGTGACCGGCTCGCGCAGCAAGATTCGTTTCGAGCCGCTACCCCAGGACGATCCCAAACAGCGCCGGCCCGATATCAGTAAGGCGAAACGATTGCTAGGCTGGGAGCCGAAGATCGACTTGCGCACCGGCTTGCAGATGTCGCTGGACTATTTTCGCTCAGCCGTAGCGAATAAGGTTCCAGGTACGTAATCGAAGCTGCTTCCCGTAAAATAGAGGCGAAGTCCATTCCCATGGACGCTCCCTTCGAATTCGAGTCCTTGCGTCACGAAACTGCTTCGTGGTGGTATATCGCGCGCCGCAAGCTGTTTCGCGAAGCTGTAGCGCAGACCTTGCGCAATAAACGCGAAGCGCGCGTCCTCGATCTCGGATGTACGGCGGAATTGGCGTCAGCAGACTCACCCCAGATTCGCGCGCTCAATGCGCATGCTTCGCTTCCGGTCCTTGCCTTCCATCAAATGCAGGGCCTTGGCAATTTGATATGTACCGGACCGGAGGAACTGGGATTCGCTTCGAATTCTTTCGACGCGGTCGTCGCGGGCGACATCTTGCAGACGGTTGCCGATGACCTGTCCGCCCTGCGCGAGATGCGGCGTGTGCTCAAAGACGGCGCCATGCTGTGTTTGACGGTGCCGGCGTATCCCTTGCTTTGGGGCGAGAAGGACGAGGCACGCGGCCATCGCCGCCGCTACACCGCAACCGAGCTGCGGCGCAAGCTCAACAATGCGGGCTTCGAGGTAACGCGCGTTTCCTACCTGGTCGCCTCCGGTTTTTTCCCCGCGATGATGGAGCGCATCGGCAAAAACATGTTCACCCGGTCGATCGATCATCGGCGACCCTTGCCGCGCTCCGGTAGTCGCGCGATGGTCTTGCTGCTTGACGTCGAGCGCCAGCTGATTCGCTATATCAACTTGCCGTTCGGCACTCGCGTGGTTTGCTGGGCACGCAAACCGGCGCTCGTCGCTGAACGTGTCACCGTGCCTCTCTGGGAGCGCCAGTGGGCCAGGCGTCCACTGCCTCAGGGCAGCAGCTAAGCATCCGCACCAGATATCTGCCAAGGAGATTCGCCGCTTATGCGCTGGCTATCGGTGTTTCTTGCAATTCTGCTTATGGTTGTGCCGATAGTGGCAACTGCTCAACCGGCCTCGCCGTCCCCGGAAGTCATCGCATGTCGCGCTTTGGAAACCTACACCGACGGAGATCTGAGAGTCACGGTGATCGTGTTTCACCAGCGTGATGAGACGCAACGGTCTGCCTTGAGCGCGTTGCTGCAGCAGCATTCCGGAGATGTGGTGGAGATCCAGGGGGCCGATGGCAAGTGGCGGCGGGCTCGCATGACAAGGCTGAAGAGTTGCTTCGGGCGTGGCCTGCTCCTGCTACCCTCCGATACCGCGATTGCAGAGCACGCGGAGTTTCAGTTGCGCTCTCCTGCTGCCGAAACCCGGTAAGCGACAAGGGTCTTGCAGCATCCAAGTGGGAGAAGGCTCGCGACACGCTAAAATACCAGAATGGCGCTGCTGCGCAGCATTCGAACCACGCTGGAGATGATCAAGTGGGAGCACTCCGTCCTGACACTCCCTTTTGGCCTGACTGGCGCTGTGCTAGCCGCGCGCGGTATTCCGAACCTGCATACTTCCGTCTGGATTATCGTCGCGCTGGTGGCGGCGCGTTCGGCAGCCATGTCATTCAACCGGCTGGCCGATGCCAGCATCGACGCGGCCAATCCGCGAACGAAGATTCGAGCGCTGCCTGCAGGTAAACTCAGCAGGTCGTTTGTTGCATGGTTTGTGGTAACGACCTCTGCCGTGTTCATCTTCGCGTCGCACGAACTGAATACCCTGGCCTTCGATCTTTCGCCGCTGGCTTTAGGCATTGTCTTTCTCTATTCCTTCAGCAAGCGCTTCACCCGGTGGTCGCACCTGGTGCTGGGCATCGCAATGGGCATGGCTCCGGCGGCGGCGTGGATCGCGGTGCGCGGCTCGCTCGATCCGCGAATTCTTATCCTCACCGCTGCGGTCGTGTTCTGGGGCGCCGGCTTCGACATCCTCTACGCCTGCCAGGACTACGAGCACGATTGCTCGGTGAACGTCTACTCCGTGCCCAAGGCATTCGGCATTCGGTCCGCACTGCTCATCGCCCGAACGTTTCATATGGTCACAGTTCTGCTGCTGGTATGGATGACCATAGCCTTCGGGTTGGGCAAGCTCGCGATCGCCGGCGTAGTTTTTGTCGCCCTTCTACTAATCTACGAGCACTCGCTGGTGAAGCACGACGATCTCAGCCGGGTAAATGCCGCGTTCTTCACCATGAATGGCCTGGTCTCGATGGCGTTTCTATTCTTCATCGCCGGCGACCTGCTGTTGAACCGGTAAAGCCCTACCCGAAGTCCCCTGATCCAGCCTCCGCTTGCAGACTCACGGTATGCTTAGGTTCGTCGAGGAGAGAATGCATGTACAACTTCGTCGCTCTTATCGTTTCTGCAGCCTCTGCCTGCTTCGCAGCCGCCGCCTGGTTCACCCGGCGCCAGATGTTGCGTCTGGAACTCTACAAGCGAAGATTCGATATCTACGGCCGCGTGCTCGATCTCGCCGGCGCTCTTCTGGAGTTCGATCCGTCTGAGGCGCAGACCATGTCTGGAAAGCTACACGACTCGCCGGAGGTGATGCGAAGATTTGAGGCATTTCTGAAAGCCGGCATCGAAGCACGATTCCTCTTCGACAAGAATTCCGGAATTAAGGAGAGGCTTGACGACATGACTCGCACTGCGTCCGAGATTATCGGATACCAATGGCAGGCTCCGGAATCCGCCTTCTACCTGAGTCCAGAACAGGCGCCGAAAGAACGGCGTACGTTCCAGGAAAACCAGAAACGATTCTATGATTCAATCCCGCAGCTGGAAGAAGCTCTGTCAAAGTATCTGAATTTTCACGCGCTGTAGAAGCGCCCTCGGACTGCCATATCGGACTGTCAACCGGTGAAGGCCTACGATATGATTATGCAAGTGACTGCCAACCGTTGCCATTCTTACGGGAGGATGAACTCATGACTCGCGAAATTCATGAACTCCTGGAACGTGCCATGACTCTTTCTGCCCGCGATCGTGCTGAACTGGCGGGATCTTTGCTCAGCACATTGGACGATGCAGTGGATGAGAATGTTGAGGCGTCGTGGCAAGAGGAGATTACCGGGCGGGTCAGGGATCTTGATAACAGAAAGGCCACGACTGTCGCTTGGCCAGAAATCCGTGACCGCCTAGTCCAGAAACTCCATCGCGGTGAATAGACCAGTCGAATTCCACCCAGCTGCAGCTGTCGAGTTGGAATCGTCATTCGATTGGTATCTGGGAAAAGATGTACAAGTGGCCTCCGGCTTTCTGGACGAGGTAAGCCGCGCACTTGAACTCATTGTCGCCGCCCCAGAGCGTTGGCCGTTCTACCGAGGCACGGTGCGCAAGCTTCTTTTGCGTCGTTTCCCCTTTCTCATTATGGATCGGGAAACGCCGAACGCGATTCAGATCGTTGCTGTTGCGCACGGTCGGCGACGGCCAGATTACTGGAAGCGGCGTCTAAAGCGACATCCCCTTCCGGAGTTTCCTGCGATATGATGGCAAGGATGTCCGATTCGCCAGTAAACTCTACCAGCCGCCATCCCTTTCAGACCGACGACGCGCGGCTGCGCCCCATTCATGACAAAGTCATGGCCCAGGAGCGGCTGTCGGCCGACGACGCGCTGGTGCTTTATCGCTCGGGAGACATCCTGGCGATTGGCTGGCTGGCCAATCACGTGCGCGAGCGTATGCATGGCGACATCGCGTACTTTAACGTCAATCGGCACATCAACTACACCAATGTCTGTGTCGCCGCGTGCCGATTGTGTGCCTTCGGCCGCAAGAAGGACGCGCCCGGTTCCTACACCATGGCGCTGGAAGAAGTCTGGAACACCGCAGCGTCGGGGTATACCGAAGCCATTACCGAGTTCCACATCGTGGGCGGCCTGCATGCCGACCTGCCGTTTCAATATTATGTCGATCTCATCGCCGGACTGAAAGAGCGCTTTCCGCAGGTACACCTGAAGGCGTTCACCATGGTCGAGATCTCGTTCTTTTCCAAGATCGGCAAGATGACGCCGCGCGAGGTGCTGGTCAAATTCAAAGAAGCCGGGCTCGACTCCATGCCCGGCGGGGGCGCGGAGATTTTCTCCGATCGCATCCGGCACATCATCTGCGATCACAAGATCGATGGCGACCAGTGGCTGGAGATTGCGCGCACGGCGCACGAAGTCGGCCTGAAATCGAATGCGACCATGCTCTACGGCCACGTCGAGAACGACGAAGACCGCGTCGATCACATGCTGAAACTACGCGCGCTACAGGACGATACGCACGGCTTCCAGACCTTCATCCCGCTGGCATTTCACCCGGCAAACACGCCGCTGCAGCACTTGCCCACAACCACCGGCATGCTGGACCTGAAGCAGATCGCCATTGGCCGGCTGATGCTCGATAACTTCCCGCACATCAAATCGTACTGGCAGATGGTGACGCCGAAGATGGCGCAGATCACGCTGCGCTTTGGCGCCGACGATATCGACGGGACTGTTGTCGAAGA
>JASHXK010000014.1 GCA_030043575.1 Terriglobales bacterium | reverse complement strand
TCTTCACGGCGTCATCGTACATGATGCGCGGAAACGGAGTGTCGACCTTTTCCAGCTTCGTCTGATCGCGACCGATCGTCTCCAATTCCGGCCGGCGTCGCTCCAGGCAGCGCTTGACGATGAAGGTAATGAACTGTTCCGCCAGCTCCATCAGCCCGTCGAGCTGCAGGTACGCGACCTCCGGCTCGACCATCCAGAATTCCGTGAGATGCCGCCGCGTCTTTGACTTCTCGGCGCGGAATGTCGGACCAAAGCTGTATACCTTGCCAAGAGCCATCGCCGTCGCTTCGATATAGAGCTGCCCGGACTGGGTGAGAAACGCCTGCTCCTCGAAATAGTCAACTGGAAATAAAGTCGTTGTGCCTTCGCATGCAGCGGGAGTGAGAATGGGCGGATCGGTCAGAATAAAGCCGCGGTCGTCAAAGAAGTCGCGGGCGGCTTTGATGATCTCGGCACGAACGCGCAGGATGGCAGCCTGCCGCGGCGAACGCAGCCAGAGATGGCGATGCTCCATCAGGAAGTCGACGCCGTGCTCTTTGGGTGTGATCGGGTAAGGATCGTCGGGGTTAACTCGCTGCACGACCTGCGCGTCGCTGACGTCGATTTCGTAACCGCCGGGGGCGCGCTTGTCGGCACGGACCTTGCCGGTGACGATCACACTGGATTCCTGCGTCAGTCCTTTGATCGACTCGAACAACTCGGGCGGGACCTGCTGTTTCGCGATAACGCCTTGAATGATGCCGCTGCCATCGCGAAAGATAGGAAAGAGCAGCTTGCCGCTCTCGCGCAGATTGTAAAGCCAGCCGCGAATGGTGACGGTCTGACCTTCGTGCTGGCCGATCTCGCGGATGGTGGTGACAGGTGCTTCGGTTTCGGTTCTGGCTGATGTGTCCATAATCAAACTTCCAGTTTACCGAAAGCTTCGGCCATCTTCTCGCTGATCTTCTCAGGCTCATCGTCTTCGATTTCCAGTAACACTGGCGGGACGTGCGGCGCGGTACGCAATAACGCGATTGCTTCCTTCCAATCGATGCTGCCATTGGCGGGCCACAGGTGGGAGTCGTGATCCTTGTTGTTGTCGTGCACGTGGGTTGAGTGAATGCGGTCTTTCAGGACTTCGAAGGCTTCCTTCACGTTGGACATGATGTGCGCGTGGCCAAAATCGAAGCAGACGCCGATGTCGACAAAGCGCCCGGTATGCAGCAGGTCGATGAGACTTTGTGGCGTAGAAAGATCGTTGGGAATGTTCTCGACCAGCAACTGCACGCCCAGCGGCTTGGCGAATGCGTGGAGATGTTCGAGCGACATCATGGCAGCTTCGATCTTGTGCTCGCTGCTCTCTTCACCTCCGACGCCCACGTGCTGCACCAAGAAGTGAAAGGGCGCATGTTCGGCGACCTCGAGCGCGCGCTTGATCTCGTCCATGGCAGCAATTCGGTCGCGCTTTTCAGTTGCCGCAAGGTTGACGGCTGGCCCGCCGTCACGGCCCCACTGCTCATCGGCGTACATCGGGGAATGCATGGAGTGGAAGGTTACTCCGGTCGAGCGAAACCAATTGCCGATTTCGCGAATGTGCTGCCGGTCGGGATAATTGAAGTGGCCACGCGCGGCAAAGATCTCGATGGCGTCAGCCCCGCCGGAGACCATGCGATCCAGCAGTCCGGGATGAAGCCGCTCCGATCGCGCGTAGATCAAGGTGGACATTGCCCTGCGCATCAGAAACCGACCGCCTTTCCGCCGTTGCGTCCGTCGCTCGCGCCCAATAGTTCGCCCGTCTTCTCATCGACGGCAATGCACTCGGCATCGCCCCAGTATCCACTGGCAACGCTGATCTTATGTCCCATGTGCTCCAGAATGCCTATGGTGTCGGGTGAAATGCCGGTCGCTTCGATTTTGATCTCGTCGGGCATCCATTGATCGTGGAAGCGCGCGGCGTTCACCGCCTGCTGGATATTGAGACCGTAATCGATCACCCCCATCAGAACATTGGCGACGGTAGTGATGATCGTCGGTCCGCCGGGCGAGCCGAGCACGAGAAACAGCTTGCCGTTCTTGAGCACGATGGTAGGCGTCATCGCGGACAACGGTCGCTTACCGGGCCCGATGGCATTCGCCGGACCCTGCAGCAAGCCATACATATTCGGCGCGCCAGCCTTGGAGCTGAAGTCGTCCATCTCGTCGTTGAGCAGGAAGCCAAGCCCTTCCGCAGTGACGCGCGATCCGAAACCGTCATTCAGCGTCGTCGTTACGGAAACGGCATTGCCTTCGGGATCGACGACCGAGTAGTGCGTCGTATGATCGGGCTCGGAGAGCGACTGGGGTTGCGGATGCCAGCGCGCGTAGCTGTCGAGCTGCGAAAAGACCGCGGGCCTTTGCAGGCTTGCGCTCGGAGTCGCACGGCGCAACGGAATTGTCTCGCGCCAGGCATTGCCATAGCGCTTGTCGATCAGTTGCGCGACGGGAAGTTTGGAAAAATCCGGATCGCCGAGAAACTCAGCGCGATCGAAGAATGCCCGCTGAAACGCTTCAGCGGTCAGATGGATGCTTTGCGCCGAGCGATCGCCCTCCTTGGCCAGATCGTATCCTTCCAGAATGTTCAGGGTCTCGATCAGACCGATGCCGCCAGAGGATGGCGGGGGGGCGGAAATGACCTCATACCCACGATAGGTGCCGCGAATCGGCGTGCGTTCTTTGACTTCGTATTGGGCGAGATCGTCAGTTGTGATCAGTCCACCGCCCTTTTGCAGTATCGCCGCAAGCTCGCGCGCCATCGCGCCGTGATAAAAGTCGTCAGGATTTTCCGCGATGCGCTCCAGCGTCTTTGCCAGCTCGGGCTGCTTGAAGACCTCGCCGGCCTGATAGTAATTGCCGTCCCGCTGGAAGATGCGATGCGACTCAGCAAATTTTGCTAATTGCGAATCGCGAAAGGCGCGTGCCTCTTGATAGTCGAGCACGAAGCCCTCACGCGCGAGTCGAATCGCGGGCTCCATCACCTGTTTCAGCGAGAGCTTGCCCCAGTGCTGCTCGGCATAGACCAATCCCGCAACCGAGCCTGGAACGGCGATGCTTTTATAGCCGACGGTGCTCAGGCCCGGAACAGCATTGCGGTTCGAATCGAGATACATGTCGGCGTTGGCTCTGGCCGGCGCTTTTTCGCGATAGTCGAGGAAGTGGACCTCGCCGTCCGGCCGGCGAAAGAGCATGAAGCCACCTCCGCCGATGTTGCCGGCTTCCGGATAAACGACCTCAAGCGCGAACCCGATCCCGACCGCGGCGTCAACCGCATTACCCCCTTGCTGCATGATGGCAACCCCCACGTCGGAAGCTTCCGGGCGAATCGTCGCGACCATGGCCTTGGAGCCATGGCTGGGGCTGACCATGTCGCCGGCGAGAACCGCCGTACAAGACGCAATCAGGAGCAGGAGCAGTAAGCGGGAGCGGACCTTCATGAGAACAATGACCGAGCGTCGCTTTCGCATTCGCGTGACGTAAACAAACACAGTTGCAAAATTGAGGCTATTTGAGCAATGGGCGACAGTCAAATGCGGTGCGATTGTGTTGCGTGACTCAGGAGCCAGGCAGGCTAGCGCGCCCCGAGCGGGATTACTTTAGACTGTTCCGTATGCCTGCAACCCAGCGACGAGCAGTTGTCATTGGATCGGGTCCCAACGGTCTGGCGGCGGCCATCGCTCTGGCGCAAGCGAGACTGCAAGTTGACGTCTATGAGGCGGAAGCTGTGCCTGGCGGCGGCGCGCGAAGCCTGCCTTTAACGCTTCCAGGATTCCTGCACGATTTCGGTTCGGCCGTCCATCCGATGGCGGTGGCTTCTCCGTTCTTCTCCACGCTGCCGCTTAGGGATTACGGACTGGAATGGATTCAGCCGCCCGCGCCGGTTGCTCATCCTTTGGATGATGGCACAGCCGTTATTTTGGAGCGCAATCTGGATGACGCGGAAAAGGCGCTCGCTGAGGATGGCAAGCAATGGCGCAGGTTGTTTGGTCCATTTGCCGAACGGTGGAACGAACTGGCGCCGGAGGTCCTGCGGCCAGTCTCGCTTTTTCCACGGCATCCTTTTCTCTTGGCGCGGCTGGGATTGCTGGGATTCCCATCGGCCAACGCGATTGCACACTTCTGGTTTCGCAGCGCGAGAACGAGGGCGCTGTTTGCCGGTTTGGCGGCGCACTCGATTATCTCGCTGGAAGAGCCGCTCACCGCGGCTTTCGGCATCATGTTTGCCGCGACCGCCCACGCTGTGGGATGGCCGATTCCGCGCGGGGGAGCGCAGTCGATAACCAATGCCCTATGCGGTTATCTGGCAAGCATAGGAGGCAGGGTTCATATGTCTTCGCGGGTCGACAATCTCGCTGCGCTTGGCCAGTTTGAGGTCGCACTGTGCGACGTGACGCCACGACAGCTAATGGCGATTGCCGGCAATCGCTTCTCGCCCGGCTATCGGCGAAGCCTGGAGCGCTATCGATATGGGCCCGGAGTCTTCAAGGTCGATTACGCTTTGTCGAGCCCAATACCGTGGAAGGCCGCGGAGTGCAAGCGGTCGGCGACGGTGCATATTGGAGGAACACTGGAAGAGATTGTGGTATCGGAAGACGCGATGCGCCACGGGCGTCACGCTGAACGTCCATTTATTCTTCTGTCGCAGCCGACGCTGTTCGATCCTACGCGCGCTCCGGAAGGAAAACATATCGCGTGGGCGTATTGTCACGTGCCTAATGGATCAACCGTCGATATGCTGCCCCGGCTGGAGGCGCAGATCGAGCGCTTTGCGCCCGGCTTTCGCGAATGCATCCTCGAACGCAGTGTGATGTCGCCGGCGCGACTGGAGACGATGGACGCCAACCTGATCGGCGGCGACATTGGCGGCGGACTGATGAATCTTTCGCAATTCCTGTTCCGTCCCACAATGAGGTACTACGCAACCTCGGCCCGCGATATCTACATCTGCTCCTCGTCCACACCACCTGGCGGAGGGGTACACGGTATGTGCGGTTACAATGCTGCCAAGGTGGCTCTCAATCGCCTGTGACGACAGCGCCCGATCTCGGTCCGCGCGGAAAGGTTACAACCGCGTTGTTCCTTACGTCGGTTGGGGGCTTTGTCGACGCGGTCGGCTACATCGCGCTCTTCGAGGTCTTCACCGCCAACATGAGCGGCAATAGCGTTCATGTGGGCATGTATCTGGGACAGCGGAATTGGCTGCAGCTGCTGCGGCCATTCTGCGCCATCGTGTCTTACGTTGTAGGAATGGCGCTGACACGCATCACGGTGGAGATTGCCGGACGCAAAGGTATCCGGCGGATCGCATCTTTCACGCTCGCGGTAGAAGCGGTTCTGCTGATTCTGTTTGCCAGAGCGACCCCGGCGATGCACCTGGGACAAGTCGTCGATTTGACTTCGCCAACATATTTCACACTGGTAGCGTTACTTGCGTTTGCTATGGGCGTGCAGACGGGAACTCTTACGCATATCGGCGCACTGACGATTTACACCACATTCGTTACTGGAACCTTGACCAAGCTTACCGAATCCTTCACCCGCGCGCTGTTCTGGGGGTATGACCAACTCCGACAAACGAAGATATCTGACGTTGTCAGACTTGCGCCACGACAGCGCGACGTGCAGGAAGGCGCCATGCTGGCCTCCACCTGGAGCTGTTATGTGATCGGCGCGGCAATTGGAACGATCAGCAAGCAGCGCTGGGAGCTGCGGGCACTCTACATTCCGGTTGTTGTGCTGGCCATATTTATTGTTGTCGATCTGTTCCGGCCGATTGATGTGGAAGAGGAGCGGCACCAGACCGGGATGGTGCGTTGAGGGCGACGTAGCAAACTGGAGGCCGCAGACTGCATCCTCTTGATATAGTGTTCCACCTGCTGGTAGTCACGCCCTAAGCGCGGGAGGCCATGCATGTCGTCAGCTCCAAATCCGTCCTCGCCGAACAGGCCGATCGCCGTTCTCTGTCTGGCCAGCTACTACAAGGGCAGCGAGTTCATCCGCGAGTGCCATCGCCAAGGCTGCCGCACGCTGCTGCTCACGTCGCATAGCTTGAAAGACGAAGCCTGGCCGCGCGAGAGCATCGACGAAATCTTCTACATGCCCGATGTGCAAAAGGAATGGAAACTGGAAGATGCCATCCTGGGCGTGAGTTTCATGGCGCGGACGGAGATGATCGATCGCATCGTTGCGCTGGACGATTTCGATGTGGAGAAAGCGGCGGCGTTGCGAGAGCATCTGCGCGTGCCGGGCATGGGCGACACGACGGCGCGCTATTTTCGCGACAAGCTGGCAATGCGAGCTAGAGCGCGTGACGAAGGCCTGCCGGTACCGGAATTCATTCACGTGTTGAATCATTCTCAACTGCGCCAGTTTATGGAGCGAGTTCCGCCGCCATGGGTGCTGAAACCCCGATCCATGGCGGGATCGATGGGTATTAAGAAAATTCATAGCAGCGACGACTTCTGGGCCGCGCTGGAGAAGTTGGGCGATCAGCAATCGTTCTATCTGCTGGAGCAGTACGTTCCCGGCGATATTTATCATGTCGACGGAATCTTCTATGAGCACAAATTGTTGTTTGCCATCGCCAGCCGCTATGGACGGCCACCGATGGACGTCTCGCACGAGGGCGACATCTTCACCACACGCACGTTGCCGCTGGGGTCGGCGGAAGCAAAGCCGTTGATTGAACTGAACAAGAAGGTGATGAAAGCCTTCGGCATGCTGCGAGGCGTGTCGCACAGCGAATTCATTCAGGGGCGCGATGGCAAGCTGTATTTTCTGGAGACGTCGGCGCGCGTGGGCGGAGCGCACATCGTAGATCTGGTGGAGACGGCGACTGGCATCAATCTGTGGGCGGAATGGGCGAAGCTGGAGATCGCCGGCGGCAAAGCGCCTTACAAACCGCCGGCGCCGCGCAAAGATTGCGCCGGATTGTTAGTTTCGCTGGCTAAGCAGGAGCAGCCCGACACGTCGGCATATAACGACCCGGAGATTGTGTGGCGAATGAACGAGAAGAAGCATCACGTCGGACTAATTGTGAAATCGCCCGATCCCAAGCGGGTGCAAGAGCTGCTGGAGAGTTATGTCGTCCGGATGCGGCAGGATTTCCTGGCGTGGCAGCCACCGCTGGAGCGGCCGAACTTCTAGACAACTATTCGACCTCGCCGCTGAGCAGCTTGCCGAGAGTCGGCTTGTGCTTCGGCGATCTTGTCTTTCGCTTCTTATCGGCCGGCTCTGTACGGGTGCTGGGCGGAGTTCCAATCACAGCTCGAGCAGCGGCTTTTACTGCCGAGGTAGCGCGAAACGGTTTGGGCTTTCGTGGCTTGGAGGGCATAGGCCGCAACCTCTCAGATTTTTCATAGCATAGCTGATGGCTCGCGTCTTATGGTGAAGGCACGACCCCTGGGCCGTCCCTTGATACAAAGCAAAGCGATTGATGGGATAAGACCATAAGAGCAGAATTAGCCCACTACCCGCGATGACGCGTTTTTCTCCCCTATCGCACCAGCATGGTCAGCCGGGGAAATACGAAGTGTCCGGCGGCGTCATC
>JASHXK010000185.1 GCA_030043575.1 Terriglobales bacterium | reverse complement strand
ATTGCCCGAGGTGGTTGCTGGGTATGGACTGTTTCATAACGTTTCTCCTCAGTTGCTGATTCTGAATCGCTGCTGGGGTCCCGAGCGATGTGGCCTGAGAGTTAGCTCTGGGGAAGTAAACGCCAGAACTGCAGGTGGTTTGTCAGCAGGGTGTCACGTTTTTGTGAAATCTTGGGGTTGGTCCCGAGAAGCGACGCGCTCGATCGGCTGCGCGCCTTCCATCAAAACCGAAAGTCATTGCACCACCTGTCAAACCCGGATGGTCTGTGTGGCCACTTAAGGTCGGGTGGCGGCCTTGTGGTAGCATCCCTCGCCAGGAGAAAGATGCCATGCAGAAGTTGATAATTATTGTCCTCCTGGTGGTGGTGGCAAGCGGGTTAGCTGTTGCGGGGATGAACCCAGAACAGGCAGCAGTGCTGAAAACCGTCAATCAGTTTGTGGACGGCTTCAACAAGCTTGACAGCAAGGCCATGCTGACGAGCTGCGCTCAACAAACGGCGATCATCGATGATTTTCCGCCCCACACCTGGCACAGCTGCTCGACTTGGCTGAGCGCCTACAATGCGTGGGCCAAGGCAAATGGGGTTACGGATGGGGTGGTCACGCTTGCCGATTCAATGCGAGTCCACATTACAGGTGACCGAGCCTATGTTGCCGTGCCTGCCACCTACACCTCCAAACATAACGGCAAGTCAGTGAACGAGCCCGGATCGATGTGGACGCTTGTCCTTCAAAAAGGCGCCGCCGGTTGGCGCATCACAGCGTGGGCGTGGACGGAGGGTGGTACGAGCGGCATGTGATGAAGCTGACACCTGTTGGCATTACCCGAAGTGCTCCCAGCCGGCAGGTTTGAGGAATTTGGATTTCCCTTTGGTGACGAGCTTTATGTTCTTGCCGCGGACGATCTCGCCGACGCGGGTGATGGGAATGCCAGCGATGCGATCCGGGATGCGACGATTGGGTGAGGCGGTGAAGACCAGTTCGTATTCGTCGCCGCCGTGAAGAGCATCCGAAAGCGCGGTCTCATGTTCAGGGGCTAAAGTCCGGGTCTGGGTTGAACGTGTATCGGCACGACTGAAGTCGTGCCCTGATACGAGGCGTTGTTCCGAGCGGGTCTCGGCTATGCTGGCGAGCGCGTCGGCATAGAGCACCGCCCCCATCCCGCTCTCTTCGCAAATGTGGGCGAGGTCGGTGGAGAGGCCGTCACTGATGTCGATCATGGCCGACGCGAGCTTTTTCTCGCGCAGAAATTGGCCGATGGCGATGCGCGGTTCGGGATAGAAGTGCTTGAGATGGGATTTCGGACGGAGATGCTTGCCGCTACGCAGTTGAGTCAGTGCTTCCTGCAACGATCCCAGATTGCCCGTTACGTAAATCAGATCGCCGGGCTTTGCGCCCGAGCGCAGGATCGCCTGCCCGGCCGGAACTGAGCCGAGTACGACGATGTCAGCCATAATCCCGCCGGGCGACTGGGCCGTATCACCTCCCGCAAGCAGGACCGAGTACCGGTCGGCCAGCTTCAGCAGTCCGGAGATGAACTGGTCGACCCATTTCTGCGGAAGATCGGCAGGCAGCGCCAGAGACAGAAAAGCGGCCTGGGGGATGCCGCCCATCGCCGCAATGTCGCTGAGCCCGCGGGTGAGGCAGCGGTGACCGATGGCGTCGGCGGGATGCCAGTCGCGGCGGAAGTGAACCCCCTCGAGGCTGAAGTCGGTCGTGACCAGCGCTTCGTGACCACGCGGGAGGCGAAGAACGGCGCAGTCATCGCCGATGCCAAGTCCAATCCCGGGACGATACCGTGTTGCGGCGCGGCGAATCCGTTGCAGCAGCGGCTTTTCCTTCAAGGGCACGGGCAGCCTCTAGCGTTAATCCGGCGTCAATAGTGTATTAGCGTCCCACCCGTCTAAGGGCCAAAAAGTAGAGGTTAACTGCCCGGTTATCGGCCAGCAACGCTGCTGTTAACCACAATGATTACAGTACTTTAGTTGTACTTGAGGCCGGATCTTGTTGACATGGCCTGACCCGCTCTGTTACGGTTTGATGTCGTATTCATTCCAGCCGAGCATCCGGCGGAACTGCTGTATCTTTCTGCCGGCGGAAGGCCGTCAAGCCCGCGGCGTTCCTGGTTTCCCGAAGTTAGCAATTCGGACCAGCAAGGCGTACAGTTCCGGATTTTCATAGAAAGTGAACAAGAAGCTCCTCCGGAACCATTTTTAAACGAGGGTCTGCATTTGCGAAAACGCTTTTATATTCTTTTCGTAGCCCGCGACGCGGAAGGCCAGCTACGAAAGATTCCGATCCCCATTCACTACCTCTACGTGTTCCTAGCGGGCGCGCTGATCGGTATGTTCACGATCACAGGCATGGCCGGGTCGTATACCCGCATGCTCTGGAAGGTGGCCAGCTTCAACCAGCTGCGGCTGGAGAAGAAGGCCCTGCAGACGCGCTACGCCGAGCTGGAGCAGGTGAACCGCGAGAAAGACATTCAAGTCGCCTCGCTGGGATCGCTGGCCAATGAGGTCTCGGTCATTTACGGTCTGAAGCCTAACGCCAAGCTGCTGAAGGCGGGTGAAGGCCCGGTGCAGGCGGAAGAAGTGAAGTACTCGATGGATCAGCTGTACGCACTGCGCAGTACGGCTTTGACGGGCGCAGCGACGGCCGGACTGGGCATGGGGCTGACGCACAACGCCAGCCTGTCGGAATGGGTGAGTGCGGCAACAGCACCAACGTTGTGGCCAGTCATCGGACCAATTACCGGAGCATTCGGCGAGCGCATTGATCCGTTCAACGGTGAAGGCGCGTTCCACTCGGGCGTCGATATTTCGAGCACCTACGGGCAGCCGGTGATCGCTCCGGCCGATGGCATCGTCACCTACGCCGATTTCTACAACGGCTACGGCCGGATGCTGGCGATCGATCATGGCAACGGCATCAGCACGCGCTATGGGCATCTCTCGGGATTTGCCGTGACCGATGGGCAGACCGTCCACAAGGGACAGGTGATCGCGTACGTCGGCTTGTCCGGACGCAGCACAGGGCCGCATCTGCACTACGAAGTTCGCATCCACGACACGCCCGTGAACCCGCACAAGTTCCTGCGCACGACTTTCGCACAATTGGGGATAGAGACGAAGGGGTAGTTTCACCACTCCACACGCCTGATTTTCACCACCGAGGCACGGAGAGCACAGAGAAAATTGATGGCTGGAGTTCGCGAGCTCCAGCTATTTTCTTTTGCGCCCACGCTGATCGCCTCGCCGAATTTCCAAGCCTACAGAGAATGTGTCGCAACCCCTGCCGCCGCTACGCGGCTCGGATGGATTTTCCGCCTACCCCGGGGCTAACGCCCCGGGCTCACAGCGCTCGCGCCGCTGCGCGGCTGGTTGGATCGGCTTTTCGACTGTCTGTCCCACCGCGAGATTACTTCGCCGATCACAATACAGTCTCCGCAGGTTCGGGACGTTACTTTCCGTCCCGGCAGGTTACGAAAGGACAATAGGCGGTATTGTACTTTCGTAATCTTGACGAGTGACGACGATCAGGTACGCTATAAAGTTGGGACCACTGTGCCCAATGCCGCAGGAAGGTTTCTGAGCCCGGCGGCACAGGTTCTTTGAAAACTGAACTGAATGCGCAGAATTGGTCAGCAACTGCTGCCGC
>JASHXK010000184.1 GCA_030043575.1 Terriglobales bacterium | reverse complement strand
TTACAATAATGGCTTGCGACCCACTCCCATTCTCAGCGAACGCACCCGCCGCTCCACCGACTCGCTCGCCCTAATCGCCTTCTGCGGTTTTCTCTTCCTGCTCGGACTGCAACTCGTCGGCCTCATCGGCGTTGACGAGCCGCGCTACGCGCAGGTCGCGCGTGAGATGCTGGCGCGTCACGACTGGGTCACGCCGGTCCTCTATGGAGTTCCCTGGTTGGAGAAGCCACCGTTGTATTACTGGCTCGCGATGCTCTCTTACAAAGGCGCTGGCGGTGTCAGCGACACGGCGGCGCGCCTGCCGGTGGCAGTGCTTGCCTCTCTGCTGATCATCTTCGTCTACGTCTGGGCGCGGCGCTTCCGTCGCGGCATGCAGTTGGATGCGGCACTCATCACCTGCTCGGCAGCTGCCGTCATCGGCTTCGGTCGCAGCGCCTCCACCGACATGCCGCTCACCGCGATGTTCAGCGTTGCCATGCTGTCGTGGTACGGCTGGTATTCGAGCCAGAGACGCAGCTGGTTACTGGCATTCTACTTTTTCAGCGCGCTGGCAACGCTGGCGAAAGGGCCGATCGCCGTTCTATTAGCTGCGCTCATCATCATCGTCTTCGCGCTGCTGCGCCGCGACCCGCGCCTCTTGCTCCGCACACTCTGGCCCATCGGAATCGCGCTTTATCTGGTGGTTGTGACGCCCTGGTTCATCGCGGTGCAGCATGCGAATCCGCAATTCTTCCGCGTCTTCTTCCTGCAGCACAATCTGGAGCGCTTCAGCAGCAACCTCTATCACCATCCACAACCTTTCTGGTTCTACCTGCCGGTTGCTCTGCTGGCCTTGGTGCCGTGGACAGTCTTCGTCGTCGCTGCGCTGGTGGATGCGCTGCGCGACTTGCGGTTCTCCACGCAGCAGCCCCCCGCTCAGGAAGACTTGCGCACCTATCTCACGCTTTGGTTCCTGATTCCCATCATCTTCTTCTCGCTCTCGCACTCCAAACTGCCGGGATACATTCTGCCCGCTATTCCTGCAGGCACAATCCTGCTGGCCGATTTCATCCTTCGCCGCGAGCAGGAGGCCATAAAGCCCGCCCTGTGGCTGATTCTGCTTCACTCGCTACTTTCGTCGGCGATGCTGATCGCAGCGTTCCTGGTTCCGTTCAAGCTGTTGCACCTTCCTTTGCCGAAGACGGTGATCATCGTCGCCGTCGCGCTGGCCATCGTTACCACGCTCATGTATTGGCTGACGCTGGAGAATCAGGGCTATCGCGTACTGCGCTTCACGACCCTGGTGCCTGTTGTGATCGCTTTCGCGTTGCTCCTGCGGGGCACAGCTCGGATCATCGATGTCCTCCAATCAGCGCGGCCGGTGCAGCTTTCGCTGCAGCAAACCGAGATCGGACGTATTCCTACCATCGCCGCTTATGACATTCCAGCTGGCACAGAATATGGACTGGCCTTCTACCGCAATCATCGCGTGTCCAGCTACGCCAATCATGAGATTCCCGCAGAAGATCACATCGTCATTGCTGCCAGCGGAACGCAGAGGGAACTGCAGTACCTCCTTCCCGGACGCAGAGTCATTCTGTTTGGCGGTTTCCAGTGGCAGCATCTCGATTTTTATCTAATAGCAGGACCCACTCCCAGCCAGCGGCGGCGGTAGCCGTTTAAGGCAACATGAATTCTCCACAAAACTCTTGACCTACTTCCATCTGGTGTGGAGAATCATCCCACCTTTCTCTGTTCAGCAAGACAGCGGCTAGCAATACGCCGCTTATTTCCGGACGTTCCGCTCATGGAGTCGAGTGGAAACCCCGTCCCAGGCCACTTCGGGTCCTCAGGTTTTACCGGTAGGAAGCTGCACTGATTCCGAGGTTAAGGGATTGGTGCGACTCCCACCGCTTCGTCCTTTGGATCGATAGCTGCGGGCAGTAGCACGCCCGTAGTGTGTTTGTCAGTGATCTGACTCGTTACCAAAGTACGACCGGGTCTGTTCACCTTCGTAACTTTCGGCGCAGTAAGCGAGCGCAATAGGCTGCTAATTATGGGCCTCTGTGGCTGTGGCTGCGCGACGGCTTGTCGCGCGGGCATATGCCGCTGAGGCGCCGCATATTTCTGGCCGAGAATAGGGAGCAGTATTGTGATACCGAGTTACACACAACAAGATCAGTTGTCTTGCGAAAATGCAGGGCTTGCAGTGAAGCGCGGAATCTCATCGATCATTTCACTGGTCTTCATCGTAGGCCTGGTTATGACCGGATCGGTTCAAGCTCAGAGATTTCAGGTGCTTCATACCTTCACGGGCGGTGCCGACGGAGCAAATCCTTCGACGGGGCTGACCATCGATGGGTCGGGAAACATTTACGGTACCGCCTTTGGCGGGGGCACCCAAGGGTACGGTACCGTTTTTGATCTGGGCGACGACGGCGGGGGCGGCTGGTCGCTCACACCGATCTATTCCTTTCAAGAGGGCACCGACGGCGCCGGACCGGCCGGCAGCTTAGTCGTGGGACCTGACGGCGCTCTTTACGGATCGACAGCTGCAGGCGGCGGCGGCCCGTGCTCGGACGAGGACGGCTATCGTGGCTGCGGCACGGTCTTTATGCTTCGACCGCAAGGTGGTCCGCCCCTGACGGTCCTCCACAGCTGGCTCTCGACCATCCTGTACCGCTTCTCCGACACGGATGGAGCCGATCCACAAGGTCCGCTCACCTTTGATAGCGCGGGAAACATCTATGGGACGACGACGAGCGGCGGCGATGCCGGTTGGGGCTTGATCTACGAGCTGGTCGCCTCCGGAGGAGGGTGGACGCAAAATATTCTTTACCAGGCCCAGGACGATGGTGACGGCGCCTATCCCTGGGGAGGTGTCGTCTTCGATCAATCGGGAAATCTTTATGGCGTATTCTCGCAAAACGGTCCGGATGATTACGGTGCCGTGTACAAGTTGTCGCCAACCGGCTCCGGCTGGCAAGAAAGCACGATTCACGCTTTTACGTTCACGGGCGACAACGGATCGACCCCCCAGAGCGGCCTCGTCTTCGACAATGCTGGCAATCTCTACGGCACTACGGTGCATGATCGCAATGGTGGCGGCACACTTTTCGAGATGGAGCGCTCAGGCAATTGGTCCTACAGCCTTGTCTACGGACTCAGTGGCGGAATCAATCTCGGCCCTTACGACAAATTAGCGATGGATGCGTCAGGGAATCTGTACGGTACGACCTATGGCGACGGGCAATATGGTTACGGATCAGTCTTCAAGCTGACGGCCTCCGGCGGCGGCGGCTGGACGTACACGTTGCTGCACGCCTTCTCCGGCGGCAGCGACGGCGGCAATCCCATTTGCCAGCTCGCGATCGATTCCAGTGGCAATTTATACGGGACGACGACGGGCGGCGGCGCTTATAACAAAGGCGTCGTTTTCGAGATCACACCGTAAGTCAAGTTTCACTGACAGACGAAAACAAGCCCCACCCGGGCGGTAGCTTGAGTGGGGCTCGTCAATTCATGCCGACGCCAGGTTCTAACGTTCCGGCTCTTTGCTCTCGTGAGGCGCACTCTCGTGAGGCGCGCTCTGCGGATGCGGCTGACTCGTCTGAGCGTGCTCCGGCGGCCGCGGAGCACTCTCGTGTTGCGGCGGAGCGCTCTGATGCTGTGGCGGTCGTGCAGCATTCTCATGCGTGGCCGGCGCGGGGGCGTTGTGCGCTTGGCTGGGGTGCGGCGTAGGCTGAGGCTGACTCTCTCGAGTTGGAGGCCGCGACGCAGACGTACTCGGCCGCGGAGCTGTGTTTTCTGCCGGCGGATGCGGAACGCTGGTGTTGGTGGTTGGCCGCGTGGCGTTGTTGTTCGTCGGATGCGGAGGCGTATTCGACGAAGGCGGACGCGGAACGCTGTTGTTGGCCGTGGGCCGGGCTTCGTTGCTGGTCGTCGAACGCGGGGGCGTATTGGTCGCTGGCGGACGCGGAACGCTGCTCGCCGTGCTAGGCCGCGTCGCCGGGGTGGCAGTGTTTGGACGCGCACCAGCAGCGGTGTTCGGCGTGTTAGGACGCGTCGCCGGAACATCCACAGGGTGGTTGGTGGCCTTTACCACACCCGGTCCGCTGAACGATCCCGGCTTAGCCGTGGCTGCAATCGCTGGTTGACCGTGGTTCACGGATGCGCGCAGCGACTCATTTTGGCTAGCCGCCTGTTCATGCTGCGTCTGCGCGGCGGTCGCTTGAACATGCTGCTGATTGGCGTAGGTCTGCTGTGCCGCCGTCGGCTGCGCCACAACGCCGCCCGTACCGCCGTTATAGCTGACACGGTTGACGGTCACGTTGTTCACCACCGTGGTGTTATAGGTGTTGTGAATATTGGTAACGTTCACGTTGTTGACGGCGGTGTTGTAGTAATACTGGCCACCGCGCCATCCGCCTCCGTAGAAGCCGGCGCCGGTGTAGCCGAAGCCGTAGTTAATACCGCCATAAAAGCCCACGGTCGGGCCCCAATAGCCGGCGTGGAAGATGAAGGCCGATCCGCCCCATCCCCAATAACCCGGCGTCCAGAGCAGACCTACTTGCGGCGCCACTACCCAGGTTCCCGGCACCCAGTAATATCCAAACGGACCATAGGCCCAATAGCCCGGAGTCCACATGTAACCCGGCGCCGGACACGGGGGCTGCACGTACACCGGCAGCGGCGGTGGTCCGAAGCTCACCGACAGGAAGATCCCCGCCGACATCGACAACGGCACGGCAAAAAGCAATAACCCTAACAACAACACCCGACTGTATCTGACGATTCGCATAGCGTCCCTTTCTATTAAATCTCCCACGCCCAGCCAGTCGTACCACGGCAGCGTTCTAGCAGCTGCGATCTAACCCACACCTCGATTCACTACCGTCTGTAATAACTGCGCCTGAGGAGATTAGTTGCGAATTCCAGCTTTGTAGTGACCTGCAAATTTTCAGAAAAATCGTATCAGGTTGGACAACTCGACTTAGATGCTCGAAACGAAGGTTGCGCGAAATATTAGATTGCCAAAGGTTTCGCGGGATTCCGGGTGTGTACAAGTAGGGCTGTCGTTTACCCTAAATACTCGAAACGAGCGATGTTGCGCGATCGCTTTCACGACAAGTTGTAGGCTATGCCCGTTTTATCGAAGCCCGCGTTTGCTGGCGAGATTATCGCAACGTTCCGAGCTTGCCTACCGGCCAATAACCGAAAACGGCCTTTCCGTAGATAAAGTTCTCGTCCACAGGCCCGAAATCGCGGCTGTCGTTGGACAGATTTCGGTGATCCCCCAACACAAAATAATTGTGCACCGGCACCACTGTTTCCGGATAGGAGCGCACATCTTCGTACATCCTTGGCACGTACATCTCCTGCAGACGCTGCCCGTTCACAAACACCACTCCCGCCTCGATCCGGACGCGGTCGCCGGCGATGGCAATCACTCGCTTGATGTAGCTTTTGGCGGGGTCTCGCGGATAGCGGAACACAATCACATCGCCGCGCTCGATCGGTTCCAGCTTATACACGAACTTGTTGATGAAGACGCGCTCCTGATCCTGCAGCGTCGGCATCATGCTGGTGCCTTCGACTTTTACCGGCTGATAGAGAAAGATGATGAAGAATGCGGAAACGGCCAGCGAAATACCCACGTCGCGTACCCAACCGGCCACAATGGGTTTGCGGCGTCGCATCGCGGCGCTCGCTGCAACGTCCACATCCGGGTTGCGCTTGCCGGGACTCGGCTGGCCGGGAAACGAACTCATATCTATCAATTAGACGGCGAAGCAGCATTATAGTTTCGGGGCAGCAGTAGAACAACGGAATTCACGCTGTACTTTGCCCAAAAACCCACCTACTCAACTTAAGTGGCTACAGTAGCTCCGGCGAGGCTTCAAACGGGCATTATTTCGGTGGCAACACGGCATGACAATGCCTCCCTGGCGACTGCGCTGCTTACCTCCGCCCCAGGAAAGCCTCCAGCTTTTCGATCTCATGATTCGCCATGTCCAGATACTTCCTGGCGCGATCCGTGTCGGATTGCTGCAAGGCATCCTTAGCTTTCGCCATGTCCGTCCGCATATTCGCCCGCGCGCTCACCATGTCGCCGCGTAAGCCATAACCGCTTTGACGCTGTTGTTGCTCCAGCGCATCCAGACTGCTCTCAACCGCAGCCGCGCGGCTGTCGAGATGGTCCATCTCATTGTCCATGTCTTCCATCAGCTTCTTCTGCGCGGCAATCTCTTCCGGCGTAGGCCCTGGTGGCGGCGGTGGAACCGCGTTCGCGTCCTACGTTGCCTGCGCGTGCTTCCCATGCGGCGGTTCCGACACTTCTTGTGGTGGCAATGGCGGAACCGGAGAAGTCAGCCCCGCTGCTGGCTGAGGATTCGCAGCCGGAGGTGGTGTCGACGGATTAGAGGGCGTCGTCGCGGTCGAAGCGGTACTGGCGTTCGGCACGGCTCCGGACTCCATTGCCGGAGCCGGCTTGTGCGAACGGTACACTTGCGTCCCACCAAATAGCGCCACCAGAATAACGATCGCTGCGACCACGATCCAACCGATGTGGCGTCCACCGCCTTGCTTGGGCCGAGGCTCCAATACCGCGCAACCCGGCGGGTCCTGCGGTGGAAAAGTAGAAGGAGCAGGCGTTGCCGGTGGCGGACTCCCTGGCATCGGCTGCGGCGCGGGCGTCACCATCGCTTGGGGCGCCGCTGCGGCTGCTGCTGTTGCCCCGGTAACGACCTGCGACAGCGCGTTGCGCATCGCCTCCGCGGTTTGAAAGCGATGACCCGGATCTTTCGCCACAGCCATCATGATGATGTCGCTGAGCGCCTTCGGCAGCGTGGGTACGAGTTCAATCGGAGGTTTCGGGATCTCCTTGACGTGCGCTTCCATTACCGAATAGCTGCTGGTTGCGCTGAACATCCGATGGCCGGTGACCATCTCGTAAAGCGAAACCCCGACCGAATACAGGTCCGACCGCGCATCTGTCGGCTCCGACTTGACCTGCTCCGGCGACATGTAGTCGAGCGATCCCAGCGTTGTGCCCGTGGCCGTCATTCCCAAATCCTGGGTGGAACGCGCAATGCCGAAGTCCATCAGTTTCACCACGCCCTTCGGCGTTAGCATCATGTTGGCCGGCTTAATGTCACGATGAATCACTCCCTTACCGTGGGCGTAGCTTAGCGCAGCCAGCACTTGCCCGACGTAGTCCAGGGCCTCTGGTGAAGAGAACGGACCGGCGTGCAAGCGCTCCGCGAGGGTTTCGCCCTCCACGTACTCCATAATCATGACCAGCTGATTCTCAGCCGTGAAGGCCGTCCGGAGCTGGGCGATGTTGGGATGGTCCAGGCTGGCCAATACCTTGATCTCGCGCATAAAGCGATTGGCGAGATCGCCTTGCTGCGCCAAGTCGGGAAGCAGAACCTTCATGGCTTCAATGCGGTCGGAGATCAAGTTGCGCACGAGGCATACCTGTCCCATGCCTCCATGCCCCAGTTCGCGGACAACTTCGTAATCGCCAATCTTTTGTCCCGGTTCTGGCATAGCACTGCCCCCCTATGCTAAATGCGGCGCAATTATGCGCTCCTTAAACTTGGCGGGTCAAGGAGAACCTCAGATTGATTCACACCATGCGTGGAAGGTCAATCCCTTGCACGTGCGACCGTCAACGCACGCGTATCCTGGCGTGAAGCGCAGTTTGATTCTCAGTCGGAAACCGGAACACCGCGGAAGGTGTACTCCGAAATGTGAGGATCGGCGACGTCCAGATACAGCGTCAGCGTGCGGGCTTCCTTATCGTTATCGGGAACCTTGATGCTGTACTTCACCTTCGACTGCGCGGGCACATCGAAATCATGGACATCGGCAAAAGTGGCCTGGCCGCGGTTGCTTAGGTCGAAGCTGTTCCCCTTACCGTCGACCACATCCACCCGGTACAACGAGATCTTGGAATCCTGATTGCGCTGGTTCGAGATGTAGCCCCAGCACGCGATGCCGCCGGGATTCGTGCGCTCGCAGTTTTCCAGGCTGAGAAGAATGTCGTTTTGCGACCCTTCGTCCGCTTGCAGGTTCAGCAGCGGCTTGGCGGCATTGCCATCGACCGCGGCGTGGGCAACCTGCATCTGCGCATCCGACTTCCTGCTGCTGGAAGGTCGATAGTAAGTCCACGCGAAGATCGCGCAGAGTAAGAGCAGAGCGGCTACCGCGAGCCAAGTGGTGATGGACCTTCTCCGCGCGCCAACTTCATCCAACGTAGCAAAGGACGCAGGAGCCGACGACGCGAATACATCCACAGGCGAAGACTCTCCTTGCGGTACCACCGCCGCTTCAGGCGATTGCGTGACCGGACCAGGCGAACTGACCTTCTCCTCGGCAACACCGGTCGTACTCCTCGGGCCAGAAGCTTTCGTAAGCACCGGCGGTGGAATCCTATAGCGATCGGGCAAGCTGGCGATCTCCGGCGTCTCCGGAGCCGACTCTGGAAGATCCTGCAGAGATGCGTTATCGAATGGGCAAGCTTTGTAACGATTGGGATAGGTTCTGCCACACTCTCCGCAATATTTCAGCGGAGGCGGCGGTGTTGCTGAGAACGAGGCCGGCTCCTTGCTCCCGGCAGCGGCCGGCATCGGAGTTACTGCTTGGGGTGAAAGGGCATTTTCCGCGGCAGACGCAGGCTCGCTCGCCGGAGGGTCATAGCACAGCGAGAGCGCCTCGCTGAAGTCGCCGGTGTGAACTGCTTTGTCGAAATGCGCTTTCACTTCGTGAGGCAGTGGGCCTGTGCTAATGCCAGCGCTAGCGTTGGGCATTACCACGGCAACCGCCGGCAATTCGATGGTTCGAGCTTCTTGTGCGGGAGGTGGACTTGCCGCCGCGCGCTCGCCGGGCGTCCAGAAGCTCTCCTCGATGCTGGCTGCGAATTCGTCCAGCGCGGAGAAATTCTCGCGCAGCTCTGTCAGGGTTGCCGCGTCCTTGTCTTCTTGCAGATTGCAAACCCAATTCACCCACAGGCTGGCATCCGGGCCGGGCAGATTCTTTTCCAGTTTCGGCAGCGCGGCCAAAGCGCGCAACTGCGTGACAGCCTTCATCCGCAGCGAATTCAGCGCGACTGCACGAGAATTGGAGCGGTGCTTGACGCTCCCCGCATCCAATTCGTTTGCCAGTTCCAACAACTTTGTGCGGCGGTTCTGAATGCGCCGCTCGTCGGCGGCAATCTCCAACGCTAATATCAGGTGCTCCAGAGCTTCGCGATCACTCCACTGGGCGTCGGCGTTCTCGCCGCGGATCAAGTCGCGCAGCGCGGAAGCGTGTTGCAGCGCCTGTGCTATGTTCTGCTTCAGCTGCTCCTGGTCGTCCTCTAAACCTGACAGTAACCGGTCGACCTGCGACTGAATGGTCTCGAGACTGCTGTCGAGTTTGGTCAATTCAGAAAAAAACGGGGAAGACATAGAACGCTCACAACTGGCCGGCTGTTTACGAGATTCTAGCAAAACACCTCAAAATAGCCGATGAAAAATAAACACTTAGGTGCCGCACACGATGCCGGAACATCTGCGACCACCTGGCCCTGAATGAGAGCGTAAGGGATCGCACACCCTTGACGCTCACCCTGCGATAAGCTATCTGCATGTGAATATTCGGTGAAGAGCAGACGAATCCGCATCGTTCCAGCCTCACCGGATGTTCAATTCACCCTATCCGCATTACAATGTACGTCTGTTTCTGTGCCCAAACACCCTATGAACACCTCGGTAAAACCCGCACCAGCCAAGAGCAGACGTGTATCTGCACGTGCAACCGCCGCTTCCGAATCCCGCAATAACAACGGCTTTCACGGCATCCGCTCGCTTGACGATCCCGCGCTTTACATCAATCGCGAGCTGAGCCTGGTCGACTTTCAGCGGCGCGTCCTCGAAGAAGCGCAGGACAGCCGTAATCCAGTGCTGGAACGGCTGATGTTTCTGTCCTTCGTCGGCTCAAACATCGACGAATTCTTCATGGTGCGGGTCGCAGGCCTGAAGCAGCAGATCGAAAAAGGGGTGATGGAAACCGGTCCTGATGGCATGACGCCGGCAGAGCAGCTGCGCGCCATTAGGGCATCGGTCATTCGCCTCTTCCGCAGCGCCCACGAATGCTGGGGCAAGGAGCTCTTGCCCGCGCTGGACGCCGCAGGAATCCACATCCTCAACTATGCGGATTTGACCGAAGAGCAGCGCGCAACCGCTAACTCGTATTTTCAGCAAACCGTCTTTCCGACGCTCACGCCACTGGCCTTCGATCCCGGGCGTCCGTTCCCGCACATTTCAAATCTCAGCCTTAATCTCGCGGTTCTGCTACGCGGCCGCGAGGGCGAGGAGCACTTCGCGCGCGTTAAGATTCCCGACACTCTGCCGCAGCTGCTTCCCGTGAGTGGCGCTCCCAAGCCGAAGAGCCGCACCAAGACTGTGACGAAGGAGCTGTCGTTCGTGTGGCTGGAGCAGCTGATTACGGCTAATCTCGGAGATCTGTTTCCCGGCATGACTATTGAGGAAGCGCATCCCTTCCACGTCACCCGCGACGCTGACTACGAAATCCAGGATCTGGAAGCGGGCGACCTCTTGGAATCGGTTGAAGAAGGCGTGTGGCAGCGCCGCTTTGCCGACGTGGTGCGCGTTGAAGTCGATGAGGCGATGCCGGCGACGGTGCTGGAGATCCTCATCAAGAATCTCGAACTGGAGCGCGAAGATATCTACAAAACCAGCGGTGGGCCATTGTCGCTGGTTCGGGTTCGTGCCTTAACAAAAATCGACCGGCCTGACCTGAAGTACCCAACGTTTGTCCCGGCAATGCCGGCTGCGCTAACGAAGGACACCGAAGATGAAGACATCTTTGCTACCATCCGGCGGACGGACGTGCTGCTGCACCATCCCTTTGATTCCTTCCAGCCGATCGTCGGACTTTTGCAGCAAGCCGCGCGCGACCCAAACGTGTTGGCCATCAAGATCACGCTCTATCGTGTGGGACGCAATGCTCCTGTTGTCGATGCGCTGTTGGAAGCGGTCGAAAACGGCAAGCAAGTAGCCGTGTTACTGGAATTGAAAGCCCGCTTCGACGAGGAGAGCAACATCGGCTGGGCGCGCAAGCTGGAAGAATACGGTGTGCACGTTGTTTACGGTTTGATGGGACTAAAAGTGCACGCTAAAACGCTGCTGATTGTCCGCAAGGAAGGCGATGTCATTCGCCGCTACGCACACTTGTCCACCGGCAACTACAATAGCGTCACGGCTCAGCTCTACACCGATATCGGCATGCTGACCTGCGACCCCGAGATTGGCGCTGATTGTACCGACCTCTTCAACTTCCTGACGGGATACTCGGCGAAGAAATCCTATCGCAAGCTGCTGGTCGCCCCAGTTACCTTGCGCAGCGGCATCGAGCATCTTATCGAGCGCGAGATCGAGCACCACAAGAAGAGCGGAGGCGGGCATCTGATCTTTAAAATGAACGCCCTCGTCGACAAGAAGATGATCCGCCTGCTCTATCAAGCGTCGCAAGCGGGAGTGAAAGTTCAGCTGCTGGTTCGCGGCATCTGCTGTCTCATCCCCGGCGTTTCCGGCGTCAGCGACAATATTTCGGTCACCAGCATTGTCGGCCGATTTCTGGAACACAGCCGCATCTTCTACTTCAACAATGGCGGCCAAGAAGAAGTGTATCTCGGCAGTGCGGATCTCATGCCCCGCAATCTGAATCACCGGGTTGAAGTCGACTTCCCGGTACCAGACAAGAACCTGATTCGGGTCGTGCGGGATGAAATCCTGGCGACAAATCTCAAGGACCAGGCGAAAGCGCGCCATATGACCCCGGAGGGGAAATACGTTCGCGTTCCGAACCACGACAGGAAGGACGCTTTGAACAGCCAGGAGGCATTTCTGGCGCGCGCCGCAAAACGGCAAACAGCCGCCGCGTTGCCCCGACGTAACGCTTGACCATAGGGAGGCCGCGGCGAACAACTCGCCTGTGCTAAGCCCGACTCTGTTTGCAAGCTTCACTCGCATTCTCTCCCAGCCCGAACGCGAGTTAACATAGAAGGAATCGGGTTTAAAGAAACGTCGCTATCTCCAGCGTGGAACTCATGTCACTTCGGCCACCGTCCGTCCTCGTCGTCCTGTCTGCCGTCGTGCTTAGTTTTGCCTTCCTCGCTGCAGCTCAGTCACCTTCCACCTCCACGTCGAGCACTGAAACTTACACCATCACCGGTACCGTCGTGAACTCTGTCACCGGCGAGCCGGTCCCGCGCGCCCTGGTCCGCACCAACGGCATGGCGCAGCGCACAGTCTTCACCGATAGCGAGGGCCACTTCCAGTTCGACGGGCTGCCGCCGGTGCAAACTAGTGTGATCGCGCAAAAGCCCGGCTACGCCATGCCTCACGACGATTTGCATTCATGGTTTCAAATCGGCGCCAACACGCCCGCGCTGGTCATCAAGCTTGCACCGCAAAGCGCCATCTACGGCCGCGTGACCGATCTTTCCGGACAGCCGATTGAACACGTGCCGCTGCGTCTCACGGCCCGAAGCTTACGGGAGGGTCGCCGGATGTGGGAGCCGCGTGCCATGACGGAAAGCGATGAGGATGGCCACTTTCGCTTCCCCAGTCTCATGCCGGGCACCTACTTTGTTGCCGCCGGACCGCTGGATTCTGAGCCCCGCATCCTCGCCGCGGGCGAGAAGCCCAAAACCGGCTTTCCCCACGTCTATTACCCCGACGTTCCGGATTTCAGCTCCGCCCAGGCAATTCAACTGAGTGCCGGCCAGCAGATGGAGGCCGACTTCTCGCTGACCGCAGTGTCGCTCTACCAAGTTTCCGGCAGCATAGCGGGACGCCAGCCGGACCAGGGTGTCGGCTTTCAGCTGCTTACGCTGTCCGGAGATGACATCTCGCTGCCCACCAACTTCAACATGGAAAGCGGCACCTTTAAGCTGGAGGATGTTCCAGCTGGTTCCTACATTGTCCGAGCTATTTCGCAGGCTGATTCGCAACCCACGCGTGCCGAGGCACGCGTCAATGTTGCAACCAATGTTGAGGACCTCCGGCTTACGCTGGCTCCCACTGTCACCATACCGGTCGTGGTTCGCATGGAGGGGCGAAGTTCTTCCAGTACAAGCGGCCCCGCGTGGAGTCCAGATCATCCGCCAGTCTCAGTACGATTAATACCAGCCGATCCCAACACTGCCGAGCAGTTCTCTACCTACGAGCGCCGAGGTGGGCATCCCACGATGGTCCTGCAGAATGTGGATCCAGGCACTTACACAGTAGTGCTGATGCCGCAGCCACCGTGGTACGTGCAGTCGGCTACTTGCGCGCAGACCAACGTGCTCTACGACGATATGCTGGTTGCGAGCGGCCAGAGCTATCCGATCGAGATTGCGCTGCGTGATGACAGCGCCGGCCTCACTGCGACGGTCAAGTCCGACGATGGGTCACCGGTGAATGCAACGGTGGTTGTGGTTCCGCAACCTGCAGGAAAAGTCACGCCGCGAGTCGTACGCGGAGGCAGCAATGAATTCAGTGCCTCCGGATTACCGCCTGGCGACTATCTCGTATTTGCCTTCGATCGCATTGATGATCTGGAATATGCCAATCCTGACGCCTTTGCGCCCTATGCGTCACAGGCTGCGCATGTAACCTTGACGGCAAATCAAAAGGCGCAGGTGTCGCTGGATTTAATTTCGGTTGGAAAGGGAGACTGATCGCGCGGTGCTGACTCGATTCGCATTCGTGTTGCTCTTGGTTGCGGCTCTGTCGGCGCAACAGACAGCGCCAGCGCCATCGGCGTCCGCACCGCCACAGCAGACGTCTGTTCCTTCAGCACCCGCTCAGCATGGCTTCCGCATTGCCGGAAGCGTTGTGAACTCGCTCACCGGACAAGCTATCCCCGGAGCATCCGTCGCCGTCGCTCCCACCAGCGAAGGAACCGATCGCGATATAACGAAGTCGGTCACCACAGGAGCTGACGGAAGATTCTCGTTCTCTGGACTGATCCAGGGCAAGTATTCGCTGATGGCGGCGGCGCGCGGCTTTTCGCTGCAATACTTCGAACACCACGATCCTTTTGCGACTGCCATTGCCGTCGGCCCTGATCTGGATGCCGAGCATCTCGTCTTTCGCCTGCAACCCGATGCCTCCATTGAAGGCCAGGTTACCGATGAAAACAACGATCCGGTCCAGAATGCGCAGGTACGGCTCTTCCAGACGACGACCGATGAGGGCCAGCAGAAAACGGTTCCCGTGAACCAGGCGCAGACGGACGATCAGGGTGAGTATCACATCGGACACTTGGCGCCCGGAACGTATTACTTATCGGCCACGGCGCGACCGTGGTACGCGCAGAATTTCGGACCCAGAAGAACGGCTACTGACGCCGATGCCCGTGCCGCACAGGATGCAGCCGCGCTTGACGTTACGTATCCACTGACGTTCTACGGAGGATCGTTCGACTCCGCCAGTGCCACCCCTCTGACCTTGACTGCGGGCGAAAGAACGACCGCCGACATCACCCTGCGTGCCGTTCCGTCGCTGCACCTGCGCATTCACACCGGCGCGAACGAGTCTTCCGTTCTGGGCAGGATGGTCTTTCCGCGCATCTCGCAGCGAATCTTTCAGGACTATCTGGATTCCGTCTTCAACGCGCCCGATTCATGGGTTGCGCCGGGAGTGATTGAGATCTCCGGCTTGGCGCCCGGACATTACGTAGTCGAGATGCCGCCCTCCACCGGACTGAATGACAAGCCCGGTGGACGGGCCTGGTATCGTGAAATCGATCTATCGGGTGACGCAGAGATCACCGCCTCCGACGGACCCAGTTTCGCAATCATTAGCGGCAGCATTCTCTCCACGGATGGTCGAGCGCCGATTCATGCCTCGATCCGGCTTACCAATCCCGACACTGGCGAGACCTTTCGCAGCGACATTAATGAGCGCGGCCAATTTGACTTTAATGCTGACGATGTGCGTCCCGGCCGCTACCTATTTGCACTGGAAGGCGCAAACGGATTATTCCTGCAGCGGCTTTCGGCGACAGGAGCCAAGGTCGCGGGCCGCACGATTGAAATCGCCAATGCCGGCAATGTCCGCATCAGCGGCATCGCTTCGCGGGGAGCCGCTCTGGTGCAAGGCACAGCCTTGCGCAACGATCAGCCTTACGCAGGAGCGATGATCGTCCTCGTACCCCAGGATCCCGCGAATAACGGTCCGCTATTCCGTCGCGATCAGAGCGACAGCGACGGCACCTTCAGCCTGCCCAACGTCGTGCCCGGCCAGTACACCGTGATCGCAATTGCCAACGGCTGGGATCTCGAGTGGGCCAACCCGGCCGTGTTGCAACCCTACTTGAGGCAGGGTGAGCACGTAGACGTGCCTATCGACGGCAGGTTGCAGATCAAGGTGCAGGTCCAGTGAGGGGCGGCAA
>JASHXK010000183.1 GCA_030043575.1 Terriglobales bacterium | reverse complement strand
GTCTCGCCATCGCTGCCGATGGAAAGCAACTTGCGCCGGAGATCGAGCAGGAAGGCGAAGTCCATGTCCCTCGCCATTCGCTCACACCTGGCTGCGATGCTGCGCAGTTGCTCAACCAGCCGTAGCCCATTCAGGCGGGCGGCCGGCAGCAGTGCCAGCAGCTTTTCGCGCAGCTCAGGATGCTCCATGCCCAGCGTGAGGCTCATCTCCAGCTTGGCTTGTAACTGTGCGACGCACTCCGGCAACCGCGACAGCGCAAGCTTGTCGCAATCCATCAGCGGGGTCAGCGTGTTGTCTGCGTGCAGCGGAGTGAATTCGTCCTGCAGCCACGGTAAATATTCGCTGATGCTGCGCCGCACCTGGCTAACCAGATTCGTAGCTTGCTCGGCAAACCATTTCGCGTCCGCTTGTTTGTCACTGGGCGACGGAATCTCGACTGACGACAACAAGCGATCTAGCCAATGCTCCTCGCCGTCCTTCTCGAAGCTCTGCGCGATCTTCTTCGAAATAATGGTCCGCTCCGCCAGTGCGCAGAGGAAATCCGCATAGCCGTCGAGCAGCGCCGGATTCAGCAGCGGCCGCGACAGCAGATCCTGGCAGCCGCCTTTCAGCGTGATCAGCGATGCCAGCAGATTGCCGCTGTCGACCGTCGAGATGAATCGCGGCCGGTCAGGAACCAGCGTCCGCGTGTCATACCAGTTGTAAGGATGTCCGTGATCTTTCTGCAGCTTGGCGACCGTGCCGAGAGTGCGAATCGTCTCTTCTACAAACTCCGGCACGGTGAGATATCCGAACTCACACGCCACCTGCCGCGCGTTGAAGAGAAACCCGAGATTCGTCGGCGAAAGCCGCGCCGCGATCCGCGCCGGCTCTTCCTGCACATTGTCCGGCACCAGCCAGTTGTGCTCGGCGTTGCTGTATTCGGAGTAGTAGCGCCAGATGTGCATCGCGGCGCGGCGCAGGAAGCGCTGGTCCTGCACCGTAATTTCCCGGTGCAGTGGCCTCGGCGGACGATTCAGCCACGACGACACCGGCTTGCCGATCGCCCACAAGACCAAAATCGGCAGCGCTTCCGGCAGCGCGTGGCGATGCGAATAGTGAACAATCACTCCAACGACCAGCGCAACCGCCGGCGTCCAGTTCAGCAGTACGTCGACAAACGTGCGCTTGCTGGTAACCAGCTCGGCTTCCGCCGCGGTCTCCCACTGCAACAGCCGCTGCCGCGTAATCAGGCGGCGGTAGAAGGTGCGAAACACTGCGTCGACTGAGATCAGTGTCTGATGCGCCAGAAAGGTCAGCGTCAGAAATACGCTGACCATCGCTTTGCCCAGCCCGCCAATCGCGTCGCGAATCGGACTGAGTTGTCCTGCGATCAGAGTACGCCCCACCGAAAACGCAAACTGGAACCACGGCGGCACAAACAGAATCGCGATGGTCACCAGCGTCCAGTACAGCGGACTGCCAGGCAGCGCGGTCCAGCCCAGGACGAAGAGCAGAAAAATTCCCGGCTCGACCAGGCTACGCCGCAAATTGTCCAGAATCTTCCAGCGCGAGAGAAACGAAATCGGGTTGGGCACGCGGCGGCCGGTTTCGTCGGGCACCGATCCGAAAAGCCAGCTCACGATTTGCCAATCGCCGCGCACCCAGCGATGCTTGCGCCGATTGTAGGCGCTGTAGTGTGACGGATAGTCGTCGATGAGTTCGACGTCGCTGACCAGCCCTGCGCGCGCGTAGGCGCCTTCGATCAGATCGTGGCTGAGCAACGCGTTGCGCGGGAAGCGATGCTCCAGCACCTTGCTCAGGGTCTCGACTTCGTAAATTCCTTTGCCGGCAAAGATGCCTTCGCCCTTCAGATCTTGGTAGACGTCGGAGGTCGCGCGCGTGTAGATGTCGAAGCCCGTCTGCCCGGAATAGATGCTGGCCAGCCGCGATTGCGAGGCGCTTTGCACGCTGATGCCAACACGCGGCTGCAAGATCCCATAACCCGCGACGACGATGTTGTCGCGCGGATCGATGATCGCCTGGTTCAGCGGATGCGTCATCGCGCCCACCAGCCGATGCGCCGTGCCGCGCGGCAGCTCGGTATCGCTGTCGAGCGTCAGAACGAAGCGCACCTGCGGCAGCAGCGACAGATCGCCGATCTTCACCGGAAAGCTGTCGTACTTGTCTTTGATAAGCCGATTGAAGTCAAGCAGCTTGCCGCGCTTGCGCTCCCAGCCCATCCACACGCCCTCGCGCGGGTTGTAGATGCGATGGCGATGGAACAACGAAAAGGTGCCGAAGCCGTTGCCCTCGTATTTCTTGTTGAGATCGCGAATCAGCCGCGCCGCCAGCTCCACCAGCGGATCGTCTTCGTTCGGCGCCTCGGCCGAATCGGGCATGTCGCTGAGTAGCGCATAGTGCAGGTTGGCGCTGGAGTTACCGAGATAGCGCACTTCGAGATCGTCGACCAGCCGCCGCACCTGTTTTTCGCTGAGCAGCAGCGTCGGCACCACGACCATGGTCACGCAATCGTCCGGGATGCCGTCGGAGAAATCGAGTTTGGGCAGAATGCGCGGCCGCAGCAGCGCCGTGGTCAGGTAGTTCATTACCTCGACCGCACTTTGGCTCGCCGGCAGCAGCAATATGAGGATGGCGAAGATGCGCCCGAGGAATGTATTGAAGACGCTGAACACGGGCGTCATAATCCCAAGCACGATCAGCAGCGTAAGAATCTCGATGCCACCGAGATAGAACTCGTCGGGATGGCGGCGCAGAAACTCCGACATGTTTTCGCCGATCGGGAGTCGCACTCCCGCCCGTGCGCGCAACTGGCGCGCGCCCTCGCCAATCAGGTAATAGCCCACATGCGACCGTCGCCAGGCCAGCCTCGGATCGCTCGCCGGATGCCTGGTCGACTCCTCCGCCAGCTCCAACGCCATGCCGGCAATCTCCATCTCCGAGCAGTCGGAGCGCTCGGCGTAGTGCGTCACCGTGTGACGATAGAGCTCGCGGCTGGCATAGTCCATGCGCGCGTACGCCTTCGCCGGATCCTGCGCCAGCACCTGCTCGAAGACGATCAGCGGCTCCAGCAATTCCTTCCACGGCGCTTCGGAGAGGTCGCGCATCGAGCCGATCAGCAGGCTGATGTTGCGCTCGCCCTCCGGCGCTTGCAGAACTTCTTCGCCGCGATTGACGTACTCCTCCAGCACCACCAGCTTCATCGCCGGACTCAGCAGCGACAGCTCGTCCACGTTGAGAACGATTAGCGACTGGAAGGCTTCGATGTAGGTCGCGAAGGCGTGGTCGGAATATTGATATTCAACCGCGCGCAGAAAATCCTGGGCGATGGCTACGACGCGCGGCATGATGGCTTTGTCCGGCGTGCGGCAATGCGGCACGCGCCGCAGCGAAGCCACTGCCTGCTTCACATCGCCCTGCGTCATACGTACCAGGCGCACGTTGTCGAACATCCACTGCAGGTCTTCGGGAAGCTGCTCGTCAGGATCGAGAGTGAAATCCAACTGCGCGAGCAGTGGCTCCAACCGGCGATTGAGCGCGGCCACGCGATCCGCATAGTGACTGGATTGCTTCACGGACGGAAGCCACGCCAGCCCGTTCGCCCAATGCCGCGCCGCCTGGCCGAGGCTGGCTTCGCGCTGCGGGGCGTTCGCCGGCGCAGGCTCCGCGCGATCAGCGATCTCCACCACATCCCTGTGATTGGCTACGGCCATGGATTTCCGTTTCGGTTCTGGGGTAA
>JASHXK010000013.1 GCA_030043575.1 Terriglobales bacterium | reverse complement strand
CGGACAAACGCCCCATCCGCAGATGAGGCACTATCGGATATTAACCTCGGCAGCAAAGTCCTCTTACGGGGTTGCACCCAGCTGCCTGGCGCGCTCCTGCGCGCGTTGCTGGTCCGCTGCACGGCCCTGCTGCTGATATAACTTCGCCAAGTACGCCCAGGCGTCGGCCGCATCGGGATCGAGCTGCACGGCCTGCTCCTGGAATGCGACCGCCTGCGCGATGTCGCCCATGCGGTGCGAGCTGGCTGCGCGTCCCTGCGCCACATCGAAACTGAAGCTGCGTCCTTTGTTCAGGGCCAGCAGCTCTGGCGGCGCGCTATGGATCGCCTCATCCAGCGCCTGCAAAGCTTCTTTGGGATGTCCCGTCCTTAGGTAAAGCCGCGCCAGTTGCAACAAGGCATTGGCCCTCAGCGCGGCATCGCCGGTGAACTGAATGGCCTGCTGCCACGCGTGCAGGGCATCTGCAGTACGATCCTGCTGGCCGTACAGCTCGGCCAGCCGCGACCACACCAGCGGATCTGCGCCGCCGGGGGTCAAAGACAGAGCCGTCAGCCACTCCTGCTCGGCCTCGGCGCGGCGTGAGGTCGCGTAAAGAATGTTGCCGCGCAGCCAGTGCAGGCTAGAGGTATCGGGGAAGATCAGGGCCGCATGGTCGGTTGCGATTAGCGCTTCGCTGGTGCGCCGCAGGGCCAGCAGGATATAGGCCGAGTTCAGCCAGCGGCGAAACGTCTTGGTGTTGCGAGGCAGCGTCGTCGCCGGAATCGGCGTGGTAGGGCAGCTGATCTGCAGACGATTAATCACGTCTTCATTCTTAGGCGTTTGCCGGACCAGCACCATCGCAACCTCATCCAGGTAAACGGGCCGCCAGTTCGCGGCGTTGCACAGATCCTGCATGTGCGCGAACTCGATCTCTTGCGAGTCGAGCTGCACGATGATGGTATTGAGGTTGTATTTGTCCGCCTCTTGCTGCCAGAGCGGCGAATCCAGGGACGATCCTAGCAGCTCGCGCTCGCGCTCGAAGGCCTCCACACCGAATGGAATCGAGCGTCCATCCATGTAGTCGCGATATTTTTCGCCCAGCCGCCACACAATGAAGCCGCCTTCGTTGAAGCTGTTGAAAACCTCCGGCGGCAGATTCTCCTTCATGACGAAGTCGGCGGCGGCTTCCGGGAACCACCAGCTCAGGCCTGCACCGAAGTTCGTGCGGCTGTTGCTGGCAAGGTACACGCGATCGCTGACGAACAACACGGCACAGACCACCGCAATGGCTGCCATCGCTGCCGTGCCGGCAATGGCCAGAATCGACCGCGTCCGCACGTTCGGAATCCAGTTGCTCACCTGCGCCGCGGCAGCCGACAGCGCCGAGCCTCCGACCACGGTTACAACGCAGGCCGTCAGGGCTTCCATGCGAATGTAGTGCATGGTGGCATAGAGCGCACCCGCCAGCAGGATGGTCGATCCCGGCCGGAGCTGCAGCAGGGCCGCGAATCCACCGATCACAACGACCAGCATCACCAGCGCCAGCGAGATTTGGATTGGATGCTGGGAGAAGCTTCCCATCGAGCCCATCGAGCCGTGCCAGCTCCAGTGCGCACTTTCCCACTCGGCGATGAAGCGCGCGTGCGCGGCCATGGCGCGATTCTGCCGGACCAGCGCGCGGTAGAGATTCCATCCCCAGGGATTGAGGATGGTGGCAGCGACAGTCGCCAGGTACCATGGCCACGCGCGGCGCAGCCGGTCGATTGCCGCCGATCGCCGCGTCCGGCCAAACAGCATCTCCAGAACATCAAGCCCGATGAAGCCAGCGATCAGCGCCAGTCCGGAAATGAATCCAAGATGCAGGTTGACCCACGCGATCATCAGCAGCGGCAGCCACATGAGGCGCGCGCGTCCGGTCTGATAGTTCTCCCACAACAGAGACAGGTAGGCTGCGAACAGCAGCATGGTGAAGACTTCTGCACGTGGAGCGCTGCGTTGTGCGATGAGTGGCACAACAATGATCGCGATTGCCGCTGTAAATGCCGAGCCGCGGCGCAACAGGATCGCAATGGCGCCGGCGCAAACCAAAGCGCCGAACCACGACAGCAGCGCGTAGCCGCCAACCAGGTAGAGCCAGTAGAAGAGAATCTCGGCGGCCGCGGGATAGATCCAGGCCGCGCCCGGTACGGTGAAGGAGAAAACGTCGGTAGAAGGAATCCGATGATGCTGAACGATCCAGCGTCCACTGGCCATCTGCCAGCCTAGATCGGGATCGGGCAGCGTGCGCAGGCCGGCGAGGAGTGCGTAGATAATCGCTATGGCGGCGAGAATGAGGAACAGCCGCCGGTCCAGCGGAGTTGACTCCGCCGGCACTGCAATTGCCGATGCTTCCGTCGTTGGCAACACTGCCGACTGGAACCAGCTGCGGATCCGCATCACTTGGCCAGCTGCTTCTCGATATCCGAGGCGATGGTTCTCGGCGGCGTCATGGGCGCGTAGCGGTCGACCACGTTGCCCTGCTTGTCAACGAGGAACTTGGTGAAGTTCCACTTGATCGAATCGCCCAGCAGGCCGGTCTTTTCGCTCTTCAGGAATTTGTAGAGCGGATGCGCGCCGTCGCCGTTGACGTCGATCTTGGAGAAGAGCGGGAACTCGACGCCGTAGTTTATCTCGCAGAAATCCTTGATCTCCGCGTCATCGCCGGGTTCCTGATGCCCGAACTGATCGCAAGGGAAAGCGAGCAGCTCGAAACCGCGGTCATTGTATTTCGCATACAGCTGCTGCAGGCCTTTGTATTGCGGCGTGAATCCGCATTTGCTGGCTGTGTTGACGATGAGCAGAACCTTGCCCTTGTAGGCAGAGAGCTTCTTCTCTTTGCCGTCGTTCAGGGTTGCGGAAAAATCGTAGAGTCCCATGAGATCCTCAAAATCGTTTTCACCACGGAGGCACGGAGAACACTGAGGAGGTAAGAATCATAAACTCGGTCAAGAGTCACTCCCAAAGAAGAAATATAAATTCTTCTCCGTGCGCTCCGTGCCTCCGTGGTGAATTGCCTTTAGTAAGCTTTAGCAATTACCACGCGTTTTTCTACCTGCTCGCCGGTGACGATGCACTTGCCCGGCCCATCATGTTCGTCGACCAGGGGAATGCAGCGGACGGTCGCCTTGAATTCCTTCATGCGCAGATCGCACTGCGGCGCGTCTTTCACGTGGGCCATGACGAATTTGCCGCCGCCTTTCTCGGCGGTCACATCCTGCAGCAGAGACTCGACTTCCTCGATCGAGTTCGCCAGCACAGTGTTGGCCTGCAGGCGCCGTTTTGCCGCGTCATACAGATCGTTCTGCATCTGGTCGAGCAGCGCCGGCAGCCTCGTCAGCTCCGACTGCGCCATCGGGGCCTTCGTCCCGGTATCGCGCCGCTTCACGACAACATTGCCGGAAGCCAGGTCGCGCGGCCCAAGCTCCAAGACCAGCGGTACGCCACGCCGCTCCCAGTGGAAGAACTTTGCGCCC
>JASHXK010000182.1 GCA_030043575.1 Terriglobales bacterium | reverse complement strand
ATGTTGATCAGCCCGCGCAGCAGCGCCTTGTTCTTGACGATGCGAACGTAGTGCTCAATCGAGGGCCGCTCAGGAACACCGTCGATGAGCGACGACAAATACGCAACGCCGCCGATGGCTTCTACTTCTTTGCGCCGGTCGAGCTCCTCGACCAGCGTGATCATGTCGACCGGCCGGCCCGTCTCCTGCAGATCGCGCATGCGCGAGTAAATGCGGCGATGCGCGTCGAGCGAGAAGTGATCGGCGTCGATGTGCTCGGCTGCCTGATCGTAGAGCGAGTTGTCGAGCAGGATCGCGCCCAGAATCGACCGCTCCGCTTCGATGCTGACCGGAAGTCCGCGTTCCAGACTGTAGTCGGTGGTGGCCATCGCGACTCATCCACTTTAGACAGCGACCGAGGCGAGCGGCAATACCGAGTCAGGTTCGGGGAAAAGTATTCGGTGGATTTGTCATGGAAAACTGCGAGTGGCTGTGCAAGACAGGTTCGGTCGTAAGAGTTCTCCGGCGAAGAGCGAACAGCGATGAGCGAAAAGCGGTTTAACTGATGGCTGACAGCCGATAGCCTTCTGCAAAACGATGCGGCGCGAGGCCAGCCACCTCGCGCCGCGTTTGAGACCAAGCTGTAACGTCCTTGTGACGTTCGTATCGCTTCCGTCGCTCAGCCCAGAGCAATGGCGATGAACACCGGCGTGTTGCGCAGTCGCGCCGCTTTTGGAGATACGGACTCGGAGGAACGCGCTCGCAGCCTGTGAGGCCCGAGTGTAGTCCGTACCAAGCCACGCCAGGGCCCAAACTGCCTTTGTGGTCGAGACGTTCCAGCATGTGGCAAAGTTCCTCGCGCCACCGAAGTGAACGCTCGGAAAGGACCGGGCCGTGCTTGTTAGTGCAGCTCGCCAAAACGCAGGATTAGCGCCTGATGAGTGCCACGCCGAAACCCGGATCGCCTCTCATCGCCCCTGGCCGTCTCAACCTGGAAGCGGCACGCAATTCGCTTGTGCCTCGATTCGTGAAAGGATGCCTGAAAGTCCGAAAACACACAAGAGGAAAAGTTACGATTCTGTGCATTTTATGTGAAACTGTCATATTTCTTGTGCAAAACTTATCCCGAATCGGCATCCCTTCCGCGATTGCTTGCCTTATCGCAAGCTTCCACAGCGGTTAACTGGCTAGTCACTACCGCCCATCTCCCCTTTACGTTTATGCTCGCGTCTATGGCGGTTTCGGTCACGGTGCTGGCCAGCGGAAGCAAGGGGAACTGCACTCTAGTCTCCAGCCGAGGCACGCGCCTGTTGATCGATGCCGGCCTGTGCTGCCGCGAGATCCTGCGGCGACTGCTGCTCTGCGGCCACGACGCCCACAGCATCGATGCCATCCTCATCACGCACGAGCACGCCGACCACATCGGTGGACTGCGTGTCCTGGCGCGCAAGCTCAAGATTCCGGTTTACATCTCCGGCGCCACCTATCAGGAATACCAGCGCTCGCTGCGCGACAGCAACGGCCACTGCGTGAATCTCGATTGCCGCGAGACGTTCAACTCGGGCAGCCCCTTCCAGATCGGCGATATCACCGTCACGCCGTTCACCATTCCCCATGATGCCGTCGATCCGGTAGGCTTCACCTTTCGCAGCGATGGCATTAAGATCGGCATCTGCACTGATCTAGGTTACATACCGGCCAGCGTTCGCAATCATCTGCGCGGCTGCCATGTACTGATGCTCGAGTCGAATCACGATCTGGAGATGCTGCGCGGCGGCCCCTATCCGTGGAGCGTGAAGCAGCGTGTCATGAGCAGCACAGGCCACCTATCCAATGATGCGCTCGCGGATTTTCTAACGACCGACTATGATGGAGGTGCTGAGTTCCTCATACTCGCGCATCTTTCGGAGCAGAACAATCACCCCGAGATTGCGCGCATGACGGCGGAACGCGCCTTGGGCGCGCAGCGCGATCTGTTGCACAATCACTTGCTGCTGGCGGCTCAGCACGAACCGCTGGCAGAAGTTCAGCTGTAGCGTAGCCGGCGCACCCGCCTGGGCGCGCGGCGGCGTTTGACCTTCATCGATGGCAAAATGCACTGACCCTGTCGTTGGCAAGATCCTGGCCGGGTGGCGCTATGACATCTCCGGTATAGCCCCTGAAATGCGCGGCGACTATGAAGCCCATCTGGCCGAGTGTGCTTTCTGCCGCTCGCGCCAGCGCCTGCATCGAGGCATCGATATTGGGCTGATGGCACTGGCCTCGGCCTCGATGATCGTCTTTCTTCTGGCCTACGGTGTCATTCGTCACTTCCATCCCAGCCACGCCTTCTGGCTGGAGATTGGCGCCCTCGGCGGATTTCTGCTGTCCATGCTGCTTTGGCTGATCGTGGCGCTGGTCACGCCGGCCCCGTTGGTAGTGAAAGATGCTGCGCTTACCGGCGCGCGCATCGGACTGGAAAAGCTGCCGGAAGAGATCCGCGATCGCATTCCCGAGGATCTGAGGCTGAAAATTTCCGGACAGAGCTAGCATCGGCTAAAGCATCTCGCAAAGCTCGTCAACCGTGATTTTCAAGTCTTCTACAATCCCACGGAGTGTCTTTGGCTTGAGATTTCTGCCTGCATGCATTGGAATCACAACACGGCGGTTATCGCTTGGTCGAACATATACAGCGTGACTGCCTTTTTGTCGGCGGAATTCAAAGCCAAGTCGTTGGGCAACCCGCGCAAGTTCTTTGCCCGTTGTCGCTGGAAGCTTGCGACTCACGCGGTAATCTCAACTGGCTTGATAAAGATGTCTTCCTGCGGTATCGGCAGGCCGTCTTCAACCAGGCTTTCGACATACAGTTGGATTGCATCGCGAATGTTAGCTAGGCCTTCGTCTACCGTCTCGCTTTGTGTGTGGCATCCCGGCAGAGTTGGGCAAAACACATGATAGCCACCATCATCTTCCCGTTCGAAGATGACCGTGAAGCGATGAGTTGTGTGCCGTTCTTGCTTAATGGCCATTTGCAAGGCTCCCAGTTGCTAGCTGCTTCCCCATCCTACCCGAAAGTCCCCAACTTGAAACTGAAACTCGACACTCGAAACCGAATCCAACAAACATGCCGCCAACGCTCATCTCCCAAGCCACTCGCATTACCGCCGCGGGCAATAAGCCCAAACTCATCGACGAATACATCGGACGCATCAACTCCCGGGACGCCGCGGTCAGCGTTGCGCACATGCGTAGCCCGCAAGGCTGGATCGAGCCGGGGCAGACGCCCGAGTTCAACGAGTTCACGGTCGTGTTGCGAGGATTGCTGCACGTGAAATCCCGCGCGGGTGAACTTGATGTTCACGCCGGGCAGGCTGTGGTCGCGCACGCCGGCGAGTGGGTCCAATATGCAACCCCACATGCCGACGGAGCGGAGTACATTGCTGTTTGCCTACCCGCATTCTCTATGGAGACAGTGCACCGCGATGAGTAAAGAACGAGCCGTCCGCGCTGCCCGCTGGATCTTTCTGATCGCCGGCATCCTTGGCCTGATCGAGATCGTTCCTCTGTACTTCATGGAAGGCCTGATCGACCGCATGCAGCCACCGGCCATCACGCATCCTGGCTTCTACTACGGATTCGTCGGCGTCGCACTGGCATGGCAGGTCGCCTTTCTCATCATCGCGCGCGATCCCCTGCGATATCTGCCGCTCATGCCTGCGCTGTTTCTCGAGAAGCTTCTGTATCCCATTGCAATCTTCGCGTTGTATGCGCAAGGGCGCGCGCCTGCACAAAATCTCGGGACGGCGATCGTGGACTTGGTCTGGTTTGCGCTCTTTGTGATCGTCTGGGCGAACCTGCGCAACGTTGCGCGGGAGGGAACATGAAACGCGCGGTGTCCACTGGCAGCCACCTGTTCCTGAAGCTCGAGACTCGAAATTGGAAAGTCGAAACCTGCCTCTAGAACTTCTTCGCCGTAATGCGGTCCGTGCCGATATAGGGCCGTAGCGCCTCCGGGATGATCACGCTACCATCGGCCTGCTGATAGTTTTCCACGATCGCGACCCACGTCCTCCCGATCGCCAGTCCGCTGCCATTCAGCGTGTGCACCAACTCGGTCTTCTTGCCACCCTCCGGACGATAGCGAATATTGGCCCGCCGCGCCTGATAGTCCAAAAAGTTCGAGCACGACGAAATCTC
>JASHXK010000012.1 GCA_030043575.1 Terriglobales bacterium | reverse complement strand
ATCGCAGTTCTCGCACGAGATCCTCAACGCCAACCCCTACGCCTACCTTGACGACGCTCCTCTCGAAGAGCGCCGCGCCCGCGCCGTGCAGATGCGCCGCATGTTGCCTGAGGCGGTGCTGAACCAAGTTGGCCGGCTCGATCAGCAAGCCATCGCTCGCGTACGCGAAGAAGCTCGGCCCGACGTTCGCGACGCCGACGAACTGCACGACACTTTGCAGACGCTGGTCGCGCTACCGCTGGAAATCGGCGACGAAGATTGGCAACAGGCGGTCACCAGCTGGATGCCGCTCGCCGCGGGACTGCTGGAGAACTGGCGCGCGGTAAAAACTGAGGCAGCCGACAGCTGTGTCAACCCGACCGAGGGCCTTAGCCCGAGCGGAGGGGCCTGCTGTCCGCCGGCGTCAGTCGGACACGCGCGCCATTATCTCGTCGCCTCCGAGCGCACCAAAGACTTCGCCCTGATTTTTCCGGACGCGCAGTTTGAAACCGCACCTCCGGACTTGCCATCTACTACAGCGAATCGCGACGACGCCATCCTCGCCATGATCTCCGGCTGGATGATGCACGCCGGTCCCATCACCGCAAGCGCTCTTGGCTACTGGCTGGGGCTGACAACGGCAGAGGTCGACAAAGCTCTGCTGCGCCTCGAAGCCGCTGGTACCGTCCTTCGCGGCAACTTTACGAGCCATGTTTCTGCAGGCCATGTCGAGTGGTGCGAGCGTCGGCTGCTTGCCCGCATTCATCACCTCACCGTCGCGACTCTTCGCAAGCAGATCGAACCGGTCACTGCAGCGCAGTTCATGCGCTGGTTGTTGCGCTGGCAGCACGTCGCGCCACAATCGCAACTCAGCGGAGAGCGTGGCCTGCTCCAGGTTCTGCGGCAGTTACAAGGCTTCGAGATTCCCGCCAACGCCTGGGAGAAGCAAATCCTGGCGCGCCGCGTCAACGAATACGATCCCGCGACCCTCGATCAGCTTTGCCTGACGGGCGCGGTAGGCTGGGGCCGTCTTTCGCCGCATCCGGCCACGTTGGAAGATTCAGGCGAAGGCAAGAGACGCGTGGTGCCTACCAGTGTCGCGCCTATCACCTTCTTCGTCCGCGAAGAATCTGACTGGATGCAACCACGGCTGAGCGACGACGAACAGAGCTTCGAGCGTGTGCTTAGCCCCGGCGCTCATTCGGTTCTCGAATTCCTTCGCCGTCGCGGCGCGTCGTTCTTTGCCGACATTGTTCGCGGCACCGGCAAACTCAAGGCCGAAGTCGAAACTGCGCTATGGGAATTGGTCGCCGCAGGCATGGTAACTGCCGATGGATTCGACAACCTGCGCTCGCTGATCAGCCCCAAGCGCCGGCTGGGACAAGGCTCCGGCAGAACAACCCGGCCGCGTCACACGCCCGGCCGCTGGTCGCTGCTCTACGGCGCAGAAAACTCCGATCGAACCCGAGTTGCCGACGCTACCTGCTGGATGCTCTTGCGCCGTTACGGCGTCGTCTTCCGTGAGGTGCTGGCGCGCGAGTCCAACCTGCCCAAGTGGCGCGAGTTGCTCATCGCCTTCCGCCGCCTCGAGGACCGCGGCGAAGTGCGCGGCGGACGGTTCGTCAGCGGATTTCTCGGGGAGCAGTTTGCCTTGCCGGAAGCGGTCGAATCGTTGCGCGCCATGCGCAATCTGCCCGCGAGCGGCGAAACTGTCACCATCTCCGCTGCCGATCCACTGAACCTCATCGGCGTCATCGTTCCCGGCGACCGCGTCGCTGCGATCTCCGGCAAGTTCGTCAGCTTCCGCGATGGCGTCGCCATTGAACCCGAAGAACGGCCATCTGTCCTGCGCGAGGCGGTCGCGCAATGACGGACGAGTTGGTGGAAGGCGTCGACTACTACATGGAAAACGGCTTTATGGTGTTCACGGCGGTTTATCTGCGGAAGCGTGGGTTCTGCTGCCAGTCCGGCTGCCGCCATTGTCCCTACGGCTTTGTTCGTGAGGATCAGAAACCGAGGGATTTGTGAGCGCCGGTTGTTTTCGCCACGGAGGCACGGAGTTCACGGAGTTCTTCTGGAGCGACATCCTTCTCCAGCGTCTCGTGATTCTCGGAAAATTTCCTCTGTGCTCTCCGTGCCTCCGTGGTGAATCCTCCTACCCCATCGTGTGCACATGTTCAGGCTTGATCTTGAACAGCACCCGCTGCTCACCTGGCTGCGCAAAAGGATACTTGTCTTTCCCTAAATACTTCTTCGCCATCTTGTCGATGTGCTGCGTGGCGCCATCCTGTGTAACCTCGCGCACCTTCCCGCGAATCTCGACGAAACGGTATGGATTGTCAGGGTCAATCACGGCCACCGACACGCGCGGATCGCGTTTCATGTTGCGATCCTTCAGCCGGCCCACCGCGGTGTTCACCCAGAGTTCACCATTATCATAGTCAATCCACACCGGATTGGTTTGCGGGCTGCCATCAGCCATTAGCGTGCTCAAGCTGCCAAAGGCTTTTTTCTGAAACAGGTCCATAAAATTTTCCGGAATCTTTGCGGACATGATGCTCTCCTTGCTGAACTCTGCGAACGCAGGTGAAAGAACAACCCATTGGATTCTGCAAACATTGTATGGGGTGCAGGCAGTCGTTCCAATTGTTCCGCTCAGCGCCTCGCATTCTCTCCTTGCACGCAGCCACCTTCCTTGCTGATCTGCACCGTATGTTCTAACTTGGTCTGCAAAGCTCATTCCATAAGAGGCCCGACCCATGTCGTACATCGAAATCGAACGCAGCCGCGCTGTCCAGCGTATTGCCATCAATCGTCCCGAGAAGAAAAATGCTCTGACCGCGGAAATGTACAACACGCTGGCCGACGCCCTCGATCAGGCCGAGTCGGATCCTGCCATCCGCGTAATCCTGCTGCATGGCAGAGGCGACTCTTTCACCGCTGGCAATGACTTGGAAGACTTCATGAAGAAGCCGTGGAAGGGACAGGCGGTGCCACCTGCGGTGCGCTTCATTCGCACCGTTGCCATGGCAAGAAAGCCTATTGTCGCCGCGGTGCATGGTTTAGCGGTGGGTGTCGGCACGACCATCCTGCTGCACTGCGATCTCGTCTGCGCCGCCGAGGATGCCCGGTTCATGATGCCCTTCATCAATCTGGGCATTGTTCCGGAAGCCGCCGCCACCGTGCTGCTGCCGCTGCTGATCGGGCGCCAGCGTGCCGCTGAGTTATTCTTTCTCTCCGCCCCCCTGACCGCCCAACGAGCATACGAAATCGGTCTGATCAATAGCGTTGTTGCTCTTGACGCTCTGCTCCCGACCGCCTCAGGCGTAGCTCAGCAGCTGTCCGAGAAGCCGCCCGCCGCCGTGCTGGCCTGCAAGGATCTGATGAAGCGCGCATTTCAAGCAGAGGTTGAGCGCGCTCTGACGGAGGAAGTCGCCGTCATCTCAGAACGGCTGGATTCGCCTGAAACCAGGGAAGCATTGCAGGCATTCCTGGAGAAGCGTAAGCCCGACTTTTCGCGACTGTAGTGGTGACCCTATCACGGACGAGCGGTCCAACGGCCGCAGCTCCATTTCAAGAATCGGCCTTGGGTGCGTATTCCCTGCTTGACGCCAGCGCTGAGAAGGATTACCTATTGGATACAACACCTAATGGGGTAACAATCAAGCTGCGTGGGTGAGGCGGTTATAGCTCGAGAGGTATTCGACCGTCTGCGGCAGGCGACCGCCGGCGATACCGGGGTTCTAGCCGAACTCTGTCGGGAGTACGTGAGCGAAGCGCGCTCGACAATCGCCAATCTCCGTCACGCCCTGAATGAGGGCAACGCGGCGGAATTTCGCGAGCGAGCTCACTATCTCAAGGGCAGCAGCCTGATGATCGGTGCCAGGCACTTGTCGCAATACTGCGCAACCTTGGAACAGATGGGAAGAGATTCTGATCTGAGCGCTGCCGAGCCTGTCTTGGAACAGGCTGTAGCCGCGCTCCGAGCGGTGGAAGAGGAACTGACAAGAGACCTCGGCCCCGTGGCGCTCCCAGCTGAAGGATCAGCGGCATAGTTCATTAAGCAGACCATCCCTCAACGCGAGGAACTAAGATGGCGGCGACTCCAATTCGAATTCTGATAGCGGACGATCATCCAGTGGTGCGTATTGGCCTGCGCAACATGCTGATCGCCGATCCAGTGATGAAGGTGGTAGCTGAGGCAAAGGACGGCGTCGAAGCCCTCCACATGGTGCGCACTTTGCACCCCGACATCCTGCTCCTCGATCTGGCCATGCCCAAGATGCCCGGCATGGAAGCGCTGCGCGAGCTGACCGGCGATAACGGCGGTACGCGTACCATCGTCCTGACCGGACAGGTTGACAAGCGGCAAATTCTGGAGGCGCTGCAACTCGGCGCGCGTGGTGTCGTGCTGAAGGATGCAGTCGTCGCTCATCTGTCGGCGTGCATCCGGGCGGTCATGCAGGGACAGTATTGGCTGGAGGGACGGCCGGTGCAGAATCTGGTGCAGGTGCTGCGCGACCTCGCCGCGCAAACCGCTCCGCCACCGCGCAAGACCTTTGGACTGACGGCACGCGAACTGGAGGTCGTTGCTCTCATCACCGAAGGTTCCACTAACAAACATATTGCCGAGACCTTCGGCATCAGCGAAGAGACGGTCAAACGGCACCTCACCAACATCTTCAACAAAATTGGCGTGGGCAATCGCCTGGAACTGGCGCTGTTCGCGCTCAATCACCATCTGCTCCCACCCGCGGCGGATGCCTAACTCACGAAGCTACGACCGTCAAGACCGAAGTTGCCGTTTCATTATCTAGCTTGATTACCTCTTTACCTTCCTGCTTCCGTGCTCAACTAATCACTTCTTCGATCCCGCTCTTGGCCGCTAGCTTATGGTCAGGCCTTGTATGGACGAAACCGGAAAATGGCAGCCGATTCTGAATTCAGTTGCCCTGGTGGAGGCGGTACTCTGCGCTGACTGCGAGATCATCAGCAACAGTGGCGGCGAGACCTGTGAAGTTTGCGGCAGCCGGTCGCTGCTCAGTCTGGGCCGCGTTCTCGGGGGATGCATCGAGGGCGAACGCGCAATTCTGATCGATCCCGATCCCAGTCGCATGCGCAATGGCTTCACGGTGCTGGTCAATCCCGATGCCTTTAGCGTGCTGGAGCGGCATCGTCGCCGGAAGCGCAATACCTGACAGCCCGCAACTCCCGCAGCTCACCGCTTGGTTCCCATCGAACCTTCATTTGCAACTCAGCTCATCTCCACATCCAAGCCGATCGCTCTGACATCCAATACCTCGTCGTTTCGTATGCGAGGACTTATGGATCACGACAAACAGCTACGTCAACAACTTTCCAAGGTACTAGACTGGAATGAGGCCCACGCTGATTTCTCCGCCGCGGTGGCCGACTTTCCTGCCGAACTACGCGGCAGAGTACCTGACGGACTGCCTTATTCGGCCTGGCAGTTGCTAGAACACATCCGCATCGCCCTTTGGGACATTCTGGAGTTCAGCCGCGATGCGCGTCACCAGTCGCCTGAATGGCCGAACGGTTATTGGCCAAAGACTGCCGCGCCACCTAATACCACAGCGTGGGATAAGAGCGCAAAATCAATCCAGCACGACCTGGAAGAGATGCGAGAAGTCATCAATGATCCGCAGCGCGATCTCTTTGCGCCCATTCCTCACGGCTCTGGACAGACCCTGCTGCGTCAGGCGCTACTGATCGCCGACCATAATGCCTATCATCTTGGCCAGCTTGTGTTGGTGAGGAAAGCCTTGGGCGCGTGGAAGGGATAAGAAGAGCAACGAGCAATCCATCTCCTGCGACGCTCTATGCAGACCGCTGGTTGCAGGCTGCAGGAACGGCGCGACTCCATGCGATTCTGTTCGTATCCGACTTTGAGGTTTTAGCTAATTGCTGTTTTAGATCAACGACAGCGCGTCCACATCCACCACCAGATGATTGCTTGGAATCTTCTTCTCATCGGCGTGGTCCAGCATGGCGCGCAGCACGCGGTTCATGCGCTCGCGGCTCGCCGATTTCAACAAGAAGTGATAACGGTACTCGGTTTTGAGCCGGACGATGGCCGCAGCGGCAGGACCCATCACCCGCACACCCTCCAGTCGCGTGCCAGCGAACCACTT
>JASHXK010000181.1 GCA_030043575.1 Terriglobales bacterium | reverse complement strand
AAACCGTTACGCCGATGTGCGCCGGCATGACGCCGTCGCACAGGGAGAAGTTGAGAGAAGAACGACCTAAGGTGCAGTTTCTGCGGGAAAAAGCGACTGCGCCCACGAAGACAAGAATCCCCGCGAGCGCCGCTTGAGGCGTCCAGCAATCCCATAACCAATCGGCTTGGGACCTCGGCACTTTTCGCGCCTTGATGTTTATAGCTTCCCGCGCCAGTATCTTCAGGCCTTTGTTTCGTCCAACCTGCCGTCGCGTCTGAGCTGACGCGATCCTCGGACAAGCCGACGCCGCCGTAACCTGTTTTGATGCTGAAGCTCCCAAAAGGACTCCAGCTTTGACCGATGCCCGGGAATTCCGCGGCTCCCCGCTGCGAGAACCGCTTGCTTCCTCGGATTCATCGCACTTCTCCACGACCGCTCCGCCGCAGAGAAGAACGTAGCCGCCGCCCCGCACCGTAGCGCAGGCGGCAGCGGCCAGACACTCCGGTCAGCGCGCCCGGAGTGAATTGCCCACCCCGTCACCAAAAGAAGGTGACCAGAGTGGGGCACCCATTCTGGGCTACTTGATTTCGACCGTGGCTCCTGCCTCGGTAAACTTCTTCTTGATGTTGTCGGCTTCTTCCTTGTTCACGCCCTCTTTCACGGTCTTGGGCGCGCCGTCGACCAGGTCCTTGGCTTCCTTCAAGCCCAGGCTGGTGACTTCACGGACAGCCTTAATCACGTTGATTTTGTTCGCGCCAACGGCAGTCAAAACGACCGTGAATTCGGTCTTCTCTTCCGCCGGAGCCGCAGCCGCCGCGCCACCGCCGACCGCGCCCGCCATCACGACCGGGGCCGCCGCCGCCGCCGAAACGCCGAGACGTTCTTCCAACTTCTTCACCAGAGCTGCCGCATCCAGAAGCGACAACCCTACGATTTGATCCTCCAACTGCTGCAGATCCGCCATATCTTTGTCCACCTATTCGTTATTCGTTGTGTCACCTAAGCCCCGACGAGCGCCGGTTTTGCGCTTGTTGGGGTGGTCGGTGTGTTGATTTCGTTATCGTTTCGAGGTTTCCAATGTGTCACCCGTGCGCCAGACTCGCCCAGGAAGCACCCCTCACAACAGATAACTCAATCTCTCTCGGAAGCTTTCGCCTCCAAACCCGTGATCCGGTAGAGCGAAGCTTCAGCTTCGCGTTCCGGTGATTCAAACCTCTTGGTTCGGCAATCGAGATCTGCGATCTCGATTGCCGAACAGAACTATTAGGGCCGCCACGACGCGGGCCTGAAGGCCCGCTCTACCACCACGGCCTCAACTCAGGCCTGCGCTTCGACTGCGGCAGGCTCGGCCGCCGCAGGCTCGGCTGCTGCGGGAGCCTGCACTTCCGCCGCTCCACCAAACTTCTTCTGCTCTACGCCCTGATTGACGACAACAGCCAGGTTGCGTCCAACCGCATTCATCGCGGTCACCAGTCGTTGCGCCGGAGCGGTCATCAGGAACAGCAGCTTCGAGTACAGCTCTTCCTTCGACGGCATGTTCGCCAGCGCATCGATGTCTTTAATGGCGATGACGCGGCCTTCAACGATGCCCGCCTTGAAGGTGTACTCGGGATTGTCCTTGGCGTACTTGCTAAGCGCCTTGGCCAGCGCGACGGGGTCGCCGCTGGTGTACGCAATCGACGTAACTCCAGCGAGGTCCTTCACGGCTTCCTCGACCGAGGTACCCTTCGCTGCGCGCTCTGCCAGCGTGTTCTTCAGCACGCGATAGCGCGCTCCCGCACCGCGGACCACTTTGCGCAGCTCGAAGTCCTTCTCTACAGTCATCTTGGCGAAGGTGCCGACAATGCCGTGCTTGGCATCCTGGAACTCTTTCGCGAGCTGCTCTACCTGTTCGATCTTTTTTGCTTTGCTGACGGCCATATTCGAATCCTTGTTCTTGAAGGGGCATGCCTTTAGGCGTGCCGAACAATCCTTCTAAATTTCTTGTCCCGAGCCGACTTCAGTCGGCGACAGGGCCTGAAGGCCGCCCCACCAGGCGACCTGCACGACACGGCTGAAGCCGTGCCCTTTCAAAACCTAGCCGCGCGCAGCCGCTTCCACCGCGGAGGTGTCAATCGCGATGCCGGGGCCCATCGTCGAGCTCAGATAGCAGCCCTTGATGTACTTACCCTTCGCCACCGAAGGCTTCGCCTTGATCACGCTGGTGATAACGGTGGCGGCGTTCTCCACCAACTTCTCCGGCGGAAACGAAATCTTGCCGACCGGCACGTGCACCAGAGCGGTCTTGTCGGTGCGAAATTCGACCTTGCCAGCCTTGGTCTCCTTCACCGCTGCGGCTACGTCGAAGGTCACGGTTCCGGTCTTCGGATTGGGCATCAATCCGCGCGGTCCAAGAACCTTGCCCAGGCGGCCAACCGACTTCATCATGTCAGGAGTAGAGATCACGGCGTCGTAGTCGGTCCAGTTTTCCTTCTGGATTTTCTCCACCATGTCCTCGCCGCCGACAAAATCAGCTCCGGCAGCTTCCGCTTCGCGGACCTTCTCGCCGGTGGCGATGACCAAAACCTTCTTCGACTTGCCCAAGCCATGCGGAAGAACAACGGTTCCGCGGACCATCTGGTCGGCATGCTTCGGGTCGACGCCTAAGCGCATCGTCAAATCGACGGTCTCGTCGAACTTGGCGAACTTCACCTTTTGCAGCAGCGGAACGGCATCCTGAAGCGGGTACGACTTCGCTTCGACCTCAGCGCGCGCCTTTGCGATGTTTTTTCCAGACTTCTTCATTGTTTCCTCATCTCCCACCGCGGATCGTTGGATTGATCAGCCGTGGTATTTGCGATTCCAACCTTGTGCCGCCCCTGAAGGGGCTCAGCCTTATGGGGGCGTCTCTACCCAGGGCTTACGCCCTAGGCTAATTCTTATTTCGCCCTTCGGGCAGCCTTAGCTAAATGCTAGATGCCAAGTACTAAATGCCAAACGCCAATCACTACGCCGTTACTTCAATGCCCATCGAGCGCGCAGTCCCCTTCACGCTCTTCACCGCGGCTTCGATGGAAGCTGCGTTCAGATCGGGCATCTTCTGCTTGGCGATCTCCAGCACCTGCTTCTCGCTGACCTTGCCGACCTTGTCCTTGTTCGGCGTGCCCGAACCCTTCGCCACGCCTGCAGCCCGCTTCAACAGAATCGCAGCCGGCGGCGTCTTGGTGATGAAGGTGAACGAGCGGTCGCTGTAAACCGTCACCACGACCGGAATGATCAGGCCGTCGAGCTCTTTGGCGCTGGTCTTCGCATTAAATTGCTTGCAGAATTCCATGATGTTGATCTGCGCCTGACCGAGCGCGGGGCCAACCGGCGGCGCCGGAGTGGCCTTGCCCGCCGCAATCTGCAACTTCACCGAACCGGTAATCTTCTTTGCCATTTTTAACTCGCTCTTCGCTGCTCGCTTTTCGCTCTTCGCCAGAACTCATCGCAGAAACCGCGAAGGGCGAAAGGCAGAATGCGGCATCTTTACGTAATAACCTTCTCTACCTGTCCAAATCCCAGTTCCACCGGGGTGGAGCGGCCGAAAATGGTCACCATGACCTTCAAGGTCTCGCGATCCTCGTTGACCTCGTCGATATCACCGGTAAAGCTGGCGAAGGGGCCTTCGGTAATGCGAACCTTCTCGTTCTTCTCGAACTTGACCTTGAGCTTCGGCTTTTCCTTGCTGTCGGCTACGCGATAGACGATCTGCTGGACTTCTTCCTCCGACAGTGGCGTCGGCTGCTGGCCGGTGCCGACGAAACCCGTAACGCGCGGCGTACCTTTCACCACGTGCCAGACGTTGTCGTCCATATCCATCTCAATCAGGACGTAGCCGGGATAAAACATGCGCTCGCTGGTGTACTTCTTGCCGCCACGAACTTCGGTGACCGACTCGGTCGGGATCAGCACGCGACCGATTCTGTGCTCGAGCTCCGGATAGGCACGCACGCGCGACTCGATCGACTCCTTCACCTTGCGTTCGAAGCCCGAGTAGGTGTGGATGATGTACCACTTCATGTTCGGATTCGTCGGCTTGGCAGACTCCGCCTCAGCCGCAGCAGTCGTGCCAGCGCCCGCCTGCTCCGAACTCGCTTCCGGCTTCGCGCCGTTTTCCGTTTTGATCTCTTCTTCAGCCATGTTTCCGCGCATTAGCGGCCGCTCAAATATTTCAGCATGTGATCGAGACTCTTGCCGATCAGTGTGTCCACAAACCAGAAATAAAGTCCGAACAAAAACACCGTGATGATGACCACCGTCGTCGTGCCCTGGACTTCCTTGCGCGACGGAGTGGTGACCTTGCGCATTTCGGTGCGCACGTCGTTGTAGAAGCTCTTCGCCCGCTGGATCCACGCTTTTGGTGCTCCCAGCTTGCTGTCGCCAACGCTCTCGATCGCTGCTGACTTCGCCATCTGCTACCTTTTTCCGGCGCTTCCCGCGCCTGTACCGCATTTCAATCTTGCCGCCGGCCGTCTTGAATCTGGCAGGGGCGGAGGGATTCGAACCCCCAAGTCCGGTTTTGGAGACCG
>JASHXK010000180.1 GCA_030043575.1 Terriglobales bacterium | reverse complement strand
TCTGGATCGGGTACCTGGTTGAAGTCAAAATCCTTGAACTCTCTGCGCCGGCCCTCGCTGACGGCTTTCTTCAGTGCTGCGTCCTGGAAATCCGCGAAGAATTGAAAAGGAGCTAACTCGTCATACTCCTGGCCCATGAACAGCAGAGGAGTGTGCGGGGCCAGCAACAACAGCGCTGCGGCAACCTTGCGCGCTCCGCGAGGAATTAACGCGGCCAGCCGCTCGCCCTTCGCGCGATTGCCAACCTGGTCATGGTTCTGCAGGCAGATAACGTTCGCCGGCAGCGGAACGCCTTTCGCGCTGGTACCGCGCGGCGCTCTCCAGAAACGAAAGTGTTCGCCCTGGAAGACGTAGCCATCGCATAGTGCTCGCGCAATCTGCCGCGGATCGCCGAAGTCCTGGTAATACCCCTGTCGCTCACCGGTAAAGAAGGCGTGAACCGCGTGATGGAAATCGTCGCTCCAGACTGCGTTGAGCCCGTATCCACCTTCGCTTGCTTGCCTAACGTAACGCGAATCGTTCTCGTCGGTTTCCGCGGTTATGCAAACGCGGCGGTCCAGCTGTCGCGCCAGTTCCTGCACCCGGGCCTGAATCTCGGCAACGATGTGCTGCGGCGAATCGTCCTTGATCGTCTGCACCGCATCCAGCCGCAGGCCGTCGAGACGGTACTCGCGAATCCAGTAGAGCGCGTTGTCCACCACGTAGCGGCGCACGTGCTGGCATCCTTGGCAGTCGTAGTTCACCGCATCGCCCCACGGAGTCTTGTGCTGGGAAGTGAAGTACGGACCGAACTTCGGCAGATAGTTTCCTTCCGGGCCGAGGTGGTTGTAGACGACATCGAGGATGACCGCGATACCGGCGTGGTGCGCCGCGTCAACCAAGCGCTTCAGTCCCTCCGGACCCCCATAGCTGGCCTGTACCGCGTACGGCGAGACACCGTCGTAACCCCAGTCACGCGTACCAGGGAACGCTGCGACCGGCATAATCTCGATAACCGTGGCGCCCAGATGCTTGAGGTGGTCGAGCTTGCGGATGACACCATCGAATGTGCCCTCGGGCGTGAAAGTACCAATGTGCAGCTCGTAGATAACGTAGTCGCGCAAATCCAAGCCACGCCATTCCTCAATGCGGGTGTTCCAGCGAAAAGCGCCGGGATCGACGACCCCGGTGGGACCATGAACGCCGTCCGGCAGATGGCGCGAGACAGGATCGGGAACGGCATTGCCGTCATCCAGGACATACCAGTAACGATCACCGGCTGAAGCTGGCGCGGCCGCGATGAAGTCTTCTCCTTCCGACTGCATCGCAATGTCTTCGGTCGTTCCGCCACGCCTCAGGCGCAACGTAATCCTTCGCTGAAAGGGCGCCCAGACGCGGAACTCGGCGACTTGGTCATGTAGTATGGCGCCATAGGATGGCGCTTGACGTGTGGTCACGCAACATCAGACGTGAATATCGGCATAAGGGATGCACGTTTGCAACAATCGGTAGAATCGGGACTGCATGTTGATCCTGGCTTCCGCTTCGCCGCGCCGCGCCGAACTGCTGCGCAACGCTGGAATCTCTTTTTCCGCCGAGCCAGCGCACGTTCCTGAAACACCCGCGCCCAATGAGCTGCCCCTGGAATACGCGCAACGGCTGGCCCGTGAGAAGGCGCTCGCCGTGCTGGCGCGCCATCCGCAGGACACGGTTCTCGGAGCCGATACGGTTGTCGTGGTGGATGAGCACTTGCTGGAAAAGCCAATCGACGCAGAGGCCGCTGCGCGCATGCTGCGTCTGCTGTCCGGCCGCACCCACGAAGTCATCACTGGCGTTTGCATCGCGAATTCTGGATTCCAGCAAACCGAAGCTGAGGTAACGCAGGTGAACTTCGCAGCGATCTCCGACGACGAGATCAGAGACTACATTCGCACTGGCGAGCCTATGGACAAAGCCGGCGCATATGCCATTCAGGGGATCGCGTCGCGATGGGCGAGGCGAATTGCCGGCTGCTACTTCAATGTGGTGGGATTGCCGGTGCCCCGCGTCTACCGGCTTTTGCAAGCAGCCGAAGCAGCCACAAGCGTTAAATTGCTCTGAACGAATGCCCCGTTATTTCTTTTCTTCCGGCGTGGTCGTGCTGCTGGTAGAGTTGGTGGTCGCGCTGGTCGAGTTGGGTTTGCTGTTGGCGTCATTTCCGCCCAGCGATGACTTGAAATTGCGAATACCCTCACCTAATCCCTTGCCCAGCTCTCCCAGCTTCTTCGGGCCAAAGATCAGCAAGCAGATGATCAGGATGACCAGCAGGTGCATGGGCGCGAACAGTCCTCTTTCCATAAAGACCTCCGTGGGAACAGCCCGGTGCAACCTCGGATGAAGCAACGGGTAGCAATTTCTAAGCAGATTCTAGGCTTTTGGCGAGGGGCGAGTCAAAGGATGCGGGCTTATGGCAGTGGTGCAGTTTGAATTCGGGTCTACCAGGGATGCGCGCCTTTCGTGCGCCGGCACAAATCGGCGCGCCCAGATCCCTCCCACCCCAAAGCGTGCAAAAGCGGCACGCCTTGGGGACCCCAAGCCTCGCTGCGCAAAGGAAGCGCGCTCGGGATGACAAGTGAACCTCGGCGATGCCAGAGCTTGAATTCAAACTGCACCACTACCGCGCTTATGGAATCGCCTGAATCAAGCCCGCGAGCAAGGCTGACCGGCGCGGCAGTTCCGCGGCGACAACGTGCTCATGAGCAGCGTGGGCTCCATCGCCGACCGCTCCCAGACCGTCCAGTGTCGGTATTCCGATTCCAGCCGTGAAGTTACCGTCCGAGCCGCCGCCCACGGCGATCTCCCGTAGCCGGAAGCCAAGCTCGCGGGCGATAGAGCGTGCCAGCGTGAAGAGTGCCGCAACCTGCTCGGTGCGCTCCAGCGGCGGGCGGTTGATGCCGCCTTCTATTTCCAGTTTGCATTTCCGATCGACCGCCTTGAGCTCGCGCACGCGTCGCTCCATCTCCACGCCCTGACCCGTATGTGCGATTCGCAGGTCGAGTTCGGCAATCGCTTCACCAGCCACCACATTGGTACGCGTGCCGCCGCGAATCACGCCGACGTTCAGCGTGATACCCCGCTCGACGTCGGTCATGCGCGAGATGGCATGGATCTGATGCGCCAGTTCCACGATGGCACTGTGGCCTTTCTCGAAGTCGAGGCCGGAATGCGCCGCCCGTCCCGTGACCTTAAGCCGAAAGGCACCGACCCCCTTGCGTTGCGTTTTTAGCGCACCGCCCGGTCCGGACGGCTCACACACCAGAACGGCAGCGCACTGCTTCGCCACCTTCTCGGTGATCGCGCGCGAGGTCGCGCTGCCGGCTTCTTCATCCGACACGAGCAGGACCTTTACCGCACGCGGCAGCTCGCCGCTGGATTCGCGCAGCGCCCAGAGCGTGAACATCATCTGCACGATGCCCGCCTTCATGTCGAAGACGCCAGGCCCGTAGAGCCGGCCGTGGCCTTCGGTCCATGGCATGGTCTGCAATCTTCCCAGCTCGTAGACCGTGTCGAAGTGACCGAGCAGAAGCACTGGTTTTCTGCGATCGCGTCCGGCAAAGTTGACCTGAAGATGATTGCCGGCCGCGCGCTGGCAATGAAGCTTGATGTCGCCGCCCAGATGTTCGAACTCCTGCGCCAGGAATTCCGAGAGTTCGTCGCAAGCTTTCTTGTCGTGGGTGGGCGACTCGCGCAGCACGATCTCACGAACGCTGGCGACCATCTCGTTCTGGCGCGCGGTCAGCCAGGTCAGGATCTGGTTAGCTTCGAAGCGCGGTTGGTTGATTTTGGCCATTCAAGATCGGCAATCCGCAAATGTATAATCGTGGTTCTACTTTGTCCATGACAGACTCGCTCCCATCCACGGCTGAAAGTGCCGAGCAGCTTCAGATCAGAATCGGCGAGCTTCTCAAGCTCCTGCCGCATCGCTACCCGATGCTACTTCTGGATCGTGTAATCGAGATGGTCCGTGCCAAGCGCATCGTCGCCATCAAGAATGTTACGATCAACGAGCCATTTTTTACCGGACATTTTCCCGAATACCCGATTATGCCGGGGGTCCTGATCGTGGAAGCCATGGCGCAGGCCGGCGCCGCTCTGCTGTTCACCGAAGTCACGGACCGCGACGGCAAGTTGCTGGTGTTCACCGGAATCGAACGTGCCCGCTTCCGGCGGCCGGTTACGCCGGGCGACCAGCTGCGCATCGAGGTCGATGTGCTGGCATTCCGCGGCACCGCGGGACGTCTGCAAGGCAAGGCCTATGTCGATGGCAAACTTGCCTGCGAGGCGGTTGTGACCTGTCGCCTGCTCAATCGTCGGGCCGCCGCGACCCCCGAAGCAGAGCCCATACCTGCAGGCCAGGCGTCATAACGTCAGCATGAGTATCCATCCGACGGCAATTGTCGACCCTTCGGCCAAGATTCCCGCCTCGTGCTGCATCGGGCCGTACTGCATCGTTCACGCCGGAGTCGAGCTCGGCGACAATTGCCAGCTGGTAAGCAACGTCGCGCTGGGTGGTCCCAGTCGTTTTGGCAGCAACAATAAGATCTATCCCTTCGCCGCGCTCGGTATGGATCCACAGGACATCACCTACAGCGGCGAACCCACGCGGCTGGAGGTCGGCGACCACAACGTCATT
>JASHXK010000179.1 GCA_030043575.1 Terriglobales bacterium | reverse complement strand
CAGCCGAATACGACGCCAAGACCAATCGTGCCGACATCACCTTCGAAGTGACAACCGGCCAGGTGGTAAAGGTTCTAACCACCGGCACACACCTCAGTGGCCGTACGCTCCGTAATCAGGTGCCGATCTACCAGGTCAACGCGGTCAACGACGAGCTGATCAAAGAAGGCCAAAACAACATCCGCTCCTACCTCCAGGCAAAGGGCTACTTCGATACCAAGGTCGACGTGAAGGTCGACAACAACCCGTCTGGAACAACCATCACCTACGCCATTAATAAGGATGGCCGCTTCAAAGTGAAACAGGTCGCGTTCAAGGGCAATCGGCGCTTCAGCAGCAAAGAGCTGCAAACTCACGTCAGCGTGGAGCAGGCGCACTTCATCGGGCATGGAAAGTACAGCGAGCAACTGGTCCGCGCCAGCGTCAAGAATCTGACCGACACCTATAAAGCTGCTGGATACAGCGAGGCCTCCGTCGTTCCCAACGTCGTGCGCAACGCGGGCAATGTCGAGATCACCTTCCAGGTCAGCGAAGGGCCGCTGAACACAGTTCACGCGCTGACGATTCAGGGCAACAACACGCTCTCGGAATCGCAGTTTGCGCCGCACGGACTCAATCTCGGCCCGGGCAAGCCGTATTCGCAGGATCTGGTGCTGAAGGATCGCACCTCGATCGTCGCCCGCTATCTCACCCTCGGCTATCTCAACGCCTCGTTCCACGCGACGTCAAAGCCCGTGCCGGGAGAGCCGCATCAGGTCGATGTGGTTTATCAGATCAGCGAGGGCCCGCGTGTCGAGACCGCCAACATCATCACCGATGGCCGGCAGCACACCCAGCAATCGCTCATCGATCAGCAGCTGAAGATCAGGACTGGCGAGCCGCTGAGCGAAAACCACATGCTCGCCTCGGAGAGCGAGCTCTACAATCTGGGAATCTTTGATTGGGCCGAGGTCGATCCTCGCAGCACCATCATCGATCAGACACACGAAGACGTCGTCGTCAAGGTTCACGAAGCCAAACGCAACATCATTACCTATGGATTTGGCTTTCAGATCCTGAAGCGCGGCGGCGCAATCCCCAGCGGCACCGTCGCCGTTCCCGGATTGCCGCCCGTCGGACTGCCCGGCAACTTCGTCACCAGCGAAAAAACCTTCTGGGGTCCGGAAGGAACCTTCGAATACACGCGCCTCAACATGCGTGGCAAGGCGGAGACCTTCACCTTCAGCTCCTATGCGGGACGGCTCGATCAGCGCGCCAGCCTCAATTACACGCAACCGTCGTTCTTCGGTACCAAGTGGAGCGGCAGCACCCTCGTCTCCGGCGAGAACAATGAGACCAACCCCATCTTCTCCGCTCTCATCGGCAGCGCCGGCTACCAGCTCAAACGCCCGCTCAACCAGAAGAAGACGACCAATCTTTTCCTTCGCTATAACCTGCAATACACCGACGTCAACCGCTTGCTCATTCCCGAACTCATCCCCAGCAACCAGCTGCGCGTGCGTCTCTCCACGCTGACGGCCAGCTGGGTCCACGACACGCGGGACAACGTGCTCGACGCCCATCGCGGCTGGTATCAGAATTACGAATTCGATGTCAGCCCCTACTGGACGGGCTCGAACTTCAGCTTCGCGCAGGTGGTTACCCAGACCGCACACTACCAGAACATCGGCAAGGGTATCGTCTGGGCCAACAGCCTGCGCATCGGATTGCAGCAGCCCTTCAATGGAAGCGTGGTTCCTGTCAGCTCAGCCTTCTTCGCCGGCGGCGGTAGTACGCTGCGGGGCTTCCCGCTGGATGGTGCCGGTCCGCAACGCGAAATTCCAGTGTGCGGCATTCCCGGCGACTTGGCGACCTGCTCGAAGATCACCGTCCCTGACGGCGGCAACGAACTGCTCATCATCAACACCGAGCTACGCTGGCCGCTCAATATGATCAAGCAGGGTCTGGGAATCGTGACCTTTTACGACGGCGGCAACGTCTTCCCGACCATCGGCTTTCACGACTTCACCTCGCTCTACAGCAACAACGTTGGCATCGGATTTCGCTACGCGACTCCGGTTGGCCCGATCCGAATCGATATCGGGCGCAACTTGAATCCGGTTCCAGGAATCAGTCCTACACAGTACTTCATAACTCTAGGGCAGGCATTCTAATGGCGATTCGAGATCTTGGACTCCCACCCGACGAGCCGCAGAAACCGTACCTGGTTCCACCACGCCGGATGAACCGAGGGCAGAAAATCATCACGTGGATCGCGGGCATTTCGATTCTGCTGCTGATTGTGATCGCAATCGGAATTTACGCCGCGCTGCATTCCGCCGCGGTCCATAACTATGTGTTGAAGACCGCCGAGCAGAAGGCCAGCCAGTCGCTGAATACGCGTGTCGAGCTGCAGAACTACGCGCTGCATCTGTCGACGCTGGGGCTAGACCTTTATGGACTGACCGTTTACGGTGTCGGTCCCGGCGCGAATCAGCCGCTGCTGCAAGTGGATCATATCGCCCTGGGCGTGCGCGTTATCTCCGTCCTGCATCGCCAATGGAACCTTCAGAACGTTGCCATCGATCATCCCGTCGTCAAGCTGATCGTTGCTCCAAACGGCCAAAGCAATCTGCCGACATTTCAATCCAGCAGTAACTCCAATACCAATATCTTTGATCTTGCGATTCGCCACATTCTGCTCGACGGCGGAGCGGTTTACTACAACGATCGGGAAACCGTTCTCAATGCCGATCTGCAGGACCTGACGTTCCAGTCCAATTTCGACAACACGGGCGGAGGCCGATATTACGGCACCCTGTCGTACAAGAACGGTCAGCTGCAATACGGGAACTACGCGCCGATGCAGCACGATCTTTCGGCTGACTTCGACGCCCGCCGCTCCGGCATGACGGTGAACAACGTCACGCTGAAGAGCGGCAATTCGCAGCTCATGTTGAACGCTTCTCTCGACGACTATTCCACTCCGCGGCTTCATGCCAAATACGTGATCATGCTGGCCACCGGCGATTTCCGCCGCGTGCTCAATAATCCCTCGTTGCCTGTCGGCATGGTGCTGGTGAATGGCATTGCCGACTACGTCAGCGTCCCCGGCCGGGCGCCGCTCGATACTGCCTCACTTGAAGGCACCATGCGCAGCAGCGTCCTGCGCGTGAACACTCCCAGTGTTCGCACCGACGTCCGCGACCTCGCCGCCAGCTATCGCCTCGCCAATGGTAATGCTGAGTTGCACGACATCAGCGCTCGCCTGCTGGGCGGAGTGGTGAATGGCGATGCCGTCGTGAAAGATCTCTCGGGCAAGCAGCAGGGGCAGGTGAATCTCGCGTTGCATAACATTTCGATGGCTGAGGTCAAGACGATTGCCAACTCGGCCACGCTGAAGCCGGTTGCCGTCACCGGACACATTAACGCCAACGCTGAGGGCAATTGGACGGGTACGATCAGCAATCTCATTCTCCACGCCGACGCTACCGCCAATGCCAACATCGCTTCGGCCAAGCCGAATGGCGCGCCCGGCAATCTTCCGGTGAACGCTGTTGTACACGCGCGTTACAACGGCGCAACCCAGCAGATCGCGCTCCATCAGAGCTACCTGCACACGCCGCAGACTTCCATCGACCTCAACGGCACGGTCGGCAATCGTTCGACGCTCGACGTTCGCGTGCATTCCAACGATCTGCACGAGTTCGAAACGATCGCCGGCGTCTTCGGCGAGAGTCCGGCACAGCCGCTCGATCTGCACGGAGCGGCGTCGTTCGACGGCAGCGTACGCGGCTCGACCAAAGCTCCTCAGATCGCAGGTCAGCTGAACGCCAGCAACGTGAGCGTTCGCGGGACGGCCTTCCGTGTGCTTCGCACCGGCGTGCAAGTGAGTCCCTCGCGGGTGAGCTTGCAGAACGGCGATCTGGAGTTGGCCAGGCAGGGCAAACTGACCTTCAACGTGCAATCCGGTCTGCATGACTGGTCGCACCTTCCGTCGAGCCCATTCACCATCAGCGCGAACGCCTCGCAATTGTCGATTGCCGAACTTGCGCATGCGGCGAACGTGACTACGCCCGTCACTGGAACGTTGAGCGCCAATATTTCGGCGCATGGAACGCAACTGAATCCCATCGGACAGGGCGAGATCAATCTGCGCAATGCGAATGTCGAAGGCGAGCCGATCCAACTGGCGAACGTCCGCTTCCAGGGAACGGGCGATGAAGTTCACACGAATTTGGTGATCAAGCTTGCGGCCGGAACGACGCAAGGCCAGATCACCTACTACCCGAAGCAGGAGCGCTATGACGCGCAGCTACAGGCCATCAACATTGAGCTGCAGAAACTGCAATCGCTGCATCAGCGCAACGTCGAGGCCAGCGGCACGCTGAATCTTACCGCCAGCGGACGCGGCACGCTGAACGACCCGCAAGGCAAAGCCTCGCTCACTATCCCTGAGCTCAACATCCAGAAGCAGCAGATTCGCAACCTGAATCTGCAGGCCGAGGTCATCAATCATCAGGCGACGTTCGCGTTGGGATCGCAGGTGCTTAACAACCCGCTGAAAGCGCAAGGCAAAGTCGCGCTCACCGGCGATTACTATGCCGACGCCAGCCTCGACACACCTGTAATCCAGTTGCAACCGCTGCTGGCGGTATATTCGCCGGCTCAAGCTGCGCGTATGACCGGACAAACGGAGATTCACGCCACCATTCGCGGTCCACTGAAGAACAAGCAATTGCTGGAAGCGCATCTCAACGTGCCGACGCTGGCGGTCAGCTATCAGGCGCCAGGCGCAAATCCCGGCCAGAACGTCACGCTGCAGATCGCGTCAGTCAAGCCAATCCGCGCCGACTACGCGAATCAGGTGCTCTCGCTGCAACCCGGCGAGATCAAGGGCACCGACACTGACATCCGCTTTCAGGGACAATTGCCGCTGGCCGATGCCAACGCTCGCGCCACGCTCAGCGTGCAGGGCGGCGTCGATCTCGCGCTCGCTGAGGCCTTTGATCCTACGCTCACCAGCCAGGGCCAGCTGCAATTCGATATCAACGCCGCCGGACACAATCCAGCCGAGAATGTCGAAGGCGTCATTCGCATCGTCAATGCCAGCTTCGCCACGCCCGACACGCCGGTTGGTCTCTCGAACGCTAACGGCGTGCTTACGCTGCGCCGCGATCGTCTCGACATCACCAGCTTCACCGGCAACGTCGGCGGCGGTACGGTGTCTGCTTCCGGCGGCGTCTCCTATCGGCCGGCCGTTCAGTTCAACATTGGCATCAGGGGCAACGACGTTCGCATGATCTATCCGCAAAGCGTGCGTACCGATCTCGGCCTGAATCTGGCAATGACGGGAACGCTCGACGCCGCCGTGCTGCAGGGACAGGTCACGGTCAACGGCCTGTCGTTCACCCCAGACTTCGATCTCAACAACTTCATGAATCAGTTCAATGGGGTTGCGACTCCGCTGCCGACCGAAGGCTTCGCCGACAACCTGAAGCTCGCCGTCGTTATTCGCACCGCTTCCGAGTTGAACGCCGCAAGTCCGACGGTCAGCCTTCAGGGCGCAGCAAATCTGCGCGTCGTCGGCACGGCAGCCGATCCGGTGATCATCGGCCGCACCAGCTTGACCGGCGGCGACATGATCTTCCTCGGCAATCGCTACGTCGTGCAGGGAGGGACGATCGCCTTCGTGAACAGCAGCGAGACCGAGCCGGTAGTGAATCTGGAAGTCCAGACCGAGATTCAGCAATACAAAATTTCGATGCGCTTCCGCGGCCCGATCGATCGCCTGCAGACCAGCTACACCTCCGATCCCGCGCTCGCGCAGGCCGACATCATTCACCTCATCGCCTTCGGCAACACCGAGGAAGCCGCCAACGCCGCTCCCTCGCAGTCTACGACGCAGAGCGCCGAGGCGGTCGTCGCATCGCAGGTCAGCGGCCAGGT
>JASHXK010000178.1 GCA_030043575.1 Terriglobales bacterium | reverse complement strand
TTTGATGGCCAGGTCGCCCAGGCGTTTCTCGTCTTCCGGCACGACGGCGCGACATCGCAACTGCCGGTCGAGCGAGCGGCTGCCGATGCTGATGTGAATTCCGTTGTTCGCCAGGCTTACATTCGAGAGGCTGGGCAGCACAATAAGATCGTTGGCGATGATGCCTGCCTCACGCAGCTTGGCGACCGCATTGAGCTGGCTGCGGCTCAGCACCTGATGGCACAGATGCATGTACTGATACTTTGCCTCGCCATCGCTCCAGCCGGAAAGACACGGGCTCATGAAGAGCTCGCGATAAAACGAATCCGAGAGGCATGACGAAAGCTCTTCCTGATGCACTGATGGCACCGGCGCGTGATAAACGAGCGCGCATTGGCCGGTCTCTTTCAGTCCGAAACGCCGATTCGCCCACGAGATCAGCAGTGCGGTGAAGAGAAATCGACGGGCTGCGTCCCGGGCTACCTGTTCGCCCAGCGAGCGATCGGCTTCGGCGGCAACGATGCGGAAGGAGGTCGTCTCGGGCGAGGTGTTGTCGTTCAGAAAATGGCGCATCAGACGCGAACCTTCCTGACGCATCGGCTCGGGCATCTGCGGCTGTGTGCCGACGAGATCTGCCAGCGCCAGCTTCAATGCATAGCTGATGGGAATGCGCAGCCACGGTTCGCCCGCTTGAGTGAACCGAAAACGCGACGCGTCGGAACGCTCGCCGATTGCGCCGTCGCGCGCAATCTGCAGGTCCGCCTGGAAGACACGCTGCGCATGTCGACTGAGGCGCGCCTCGGGAAAACGAATCCAGCTGTTCTCCCATACATTGCGCGTGTCATGGAGAAAGGCTTGCAACTCGAGCAGCGTACGGCGTGGCGCTTCGCCGCTAGCGCTACGGCGGGCAATGTTCTGAAAAAAGCGGGATTCGCGAATGCTGACCGGCAGGTCGCAGTGCCCAGATGACCCGACGACGACAGCCTGGAGCTCGTCTTCGCTGCCAGCGGTTGCGTCGTCAGCAGCGAAAGGAAGCTGATCAACAGGAATATGAGCGCTATGTTGCAGCCCTAGAGATTCCAGCAGACATTCAGTACGAATCGTAGCCATCGATATCAGCGTGCCCTGTGACCGAGCTTCTGCGGCTCATGACATCAGTGTGGAGGAGGATGTTAACAAGGAAGTAAATGCAACGTGAATAGTGCAATAAATCAGGACGGAGAATCAGAAGAAACAATGGCAGAAATTCATAAAAGGAGTAGTTGCACCATACTTGGCTTGAGGCGCAATCAGCGCGACCTCGGCTCTCGCCGAATTACCTCAGGGCTAAAGCCCGGGCTTCCGGGCTTTGAATATGCACGCCCGAAGGCGTGCTCCCCCCGCTTTCCAAACGCGGCTATCCTAAGGGCGATTTGCCTCGTCACTCAGCGTGAGGTGGGAACGACGAATTCGATGCCGCGGTCTTCGTTGTCGCGCTTGGTGGCATCAAGATTCAGCTCGGAGAGTGCGACTCTCCTGGCATGCGACTCGTTAAAGATCCAGATAGTCTTGCCAACGATGGCGTAATTCTCGACTTCTTCGGTGTGGCCGTCGCGGTAGACCAGGACAGTCTCCGCATGGATTTGCGCGGATTTCGACTGGGCTGAGTTCTCTTGCTGCGCGCGCAACTGGTCGACTTCACTTCTTAGATTACTGATCTCGTCCTGCGCCTGGCTGTCGGGCGAGTATTGGGAATCGGGAGTCACATAGACATAAGGCTGCCCCTGATAGTTGTTCGCTTGGTAGTTGGAAGCGGCGTAGTTATCGGATGAATAGTCGAACGAGTTGTCCCACGCACCCCAGTTCCAACCCCAACTCCATCCCGGCCACCACCAACCACCCCAGCCCCATCCCCACCAGGGATATCCCCAGCCCCAACCCCAGCGATACGGATAGCCGCGCCAGCCCCAACCCCATCCATAGGGATACCGATAGCCGTTCGGATACCAATAGCTGTAGGAGTAGCCGCGATAACCGCTGTTCCAGTAAGGTGCGCGATAGGCGCCAGCGTAGCCGGGCGCGCGATAAGCGCCGTAATAGGAAGGTGCCCGATATCCAGTGGCTCCGTGGTAGGCGTAGCCGGCCGAGCCATGCGCAGCGTATCCGCCACCGCCCGAAGACGCGTGACCGCCACCACCCATACCCCCGTGGCCGCCGCCGCCTCGCTGTCCCCAGACCGGGAGCGCGAGCAGAGCGCTTACCAACGCACTCAGAACCCAGCGCCGCATAACCGTATTATCGCTCCACTTGATAGACGCGGAAAACAGGAAAGGGGATGGAGATTTTGTGGATCGGAAACGGGCACCGGTTTCAGAATGGCACAGCGCGGCAGCGATGTTGCCGACTCTCGGCCTACGCTACTTCTTCTGCTTCTTCGCTGCAGATGTCTTCCTGGCAGGCTTCGGTTCCAGCGTCTCAGGCTCGGCTGCCTTGACCCTGCCGATGCGGATCGCGTGGCGCAGTGTCTCCCAATCCTTGACCGCCTGGTTCGCATAGGCGACGCCGAAGCTCACCATCGCATTGTCGAAGCGGTCGGATGTGCCAAGATATCCCGCCAGCGCCGCGGGATCGCCGGAACGCGCGTGGCCTTTGGAGAGCAGTTCGCCCACCATGTGCGCGTACTGAACCAGGCCGTTACCCTTCAGGTCGTCGTCCTCGATCGCGGCCTTGTGATCGCGCAACTGGCGAACGATGTAGTCGCGACCGTCGATCGAGGTCCATCCCAGAAACAGGTCCGACTGCATCTGCATCGCGCGCTGGCCCTCGATGACGCGCTGCCCCTGATGCATGGCCATGCTGTCGGGCGCCACATAAGCCGCGTAAGCCGAAGGCGGCTCTTCCTTCACCTGAATGAAGAGCGGATCGGCGATGGCGCCGGCGAACATCAGCACGATATAGTCGCGCGTGCCGACGCTGCCGGTGCCGACCACGCGAAAGGCCACATCCTCCGGCTGATATTGCAGGAAGAAATGCGCACGCTCCGGCAGCAGTGTCTTCACGTAAGCATCGAGCGACTCGATTACGGTGTCGGCTTCTGCCCGGCGCACATGAAACTGGCATGGTTTTTCATCGCGAAAGCGGTGTTTGCCGTTGGCGAAAAGGGTCAGCTGACGCAGATTGTGGCCGGGCGTGGCGCGCTCGGCTTTGCGCAGCACCGACTTCACCGGCGTGGCGACGCGAGAGATCTGGAAGCGCGCCAAATCCACCATCGCCATCTCCGAGAACATGCGCATGAATTCGCGATAACGCTCCACGAAGGCCTGCACCGCCGCCTTGCAAAGTTTGTCGGAGTTGCCGGCCTCGCGCCCGGCCAGGACCAGGCTCGCCGCCATGCGCTTGATGTCCCACTCCCACGGCCCAATTACGCTCTCATCGAAGTCGTTGATGTCGAAGATGAGGCGGCCATCGGGCGCTTCGAAGGCGCCCAGGTTCTGCACGTGCGCGTCGCCGCAGATGCGCGTCATCAAGCCGGTATAGGGCAGAGGCGCGAGATCGGCGGCCATAAACGGCACAGCACCGCGGAAAAAGCCGAATGGAGACGACGCCATGCGCGCATACTTGATGGGCAGCAGGTGAGCAATGCGCGTGCGATTGGCTTCGTGAAGGAGATCGACAACATCGAAGGTGCGCTGCTTCGCGCTCCAGTTACCCTGATCAAGGCGTCTGAGGCGGGTGCGAAGAGAGCGGCCAAAGCTCCGGCGTTCTTCGCGCGTGCGGTAGGCAGGATCGGTCGCAGGTATCGCAGGCAAAACAGAAGGCATGATACATGTTGCGACGGCAAATGCAAAAGCGGCCGGCGTTCGCGGTTCGCTTTTCGCCTTTCGCCAGAGGAGCGTGCGAGGACGGCAACCTCGGGAAGCGATGAATTGACTAATCACGAACAGCGGGCCGAAACCCAACGAATCACAGAGAGCGAATAGCGAAGGGCCACAACGCAGACAAATCCTTTCAGATTTGCGTGTTACAACACGTTTGCTACTTTTGCGGTGCTCCAGCATCCAATCGTTATCGATTCGAGGGACGAAGCACATGATCATCATCAGGCCATCAAGAGAACGCGGACACGCCAACCATGGCTGGCTGGATACCCATTACAGCTTCTCGTTTTCCGACTACTACGATCCCCGCCACATGGGGTTTCGCGACCTGCGGGTCATCAACGAAGATGTCGTCGCCGCGGGACGCGGCTTCGGCATGCATCCCCATCGCGATATGGAGATCCTCACCTACATTGTTGCTGGCGAGCTGAGCCATCGTGATTCGATGGGGCGCGGCGCAACGATCAAACGCGATGACGTCCAGCGCATGTCGGCAGGCACGGGCGTGATGCACAGCGAGCTCAATCAGTCGGACAAGCCGGTGCATCTGCTGCAAATCTGGATTCTGCCGGAGGCCGAAGGATTGAAGCCGAGCTATGAGGACCGGACATTCTCGCCGGAAGAAAAGCATAACCGGCTACGGCTGATCGCTTCGCACGACGGGCGCGACGACTCGGCGACCATCAACCAGGACGCAAGTGTCTAT
>JASHXK010000177.1 GCA_030043575.1 Terriglobales bacterium | reverse complement strand
GGCAAGTCCCACCCAAAGCGCTGCCAGCACCCACACGTTCTCCATGGAACGCTACTCCTAAGTTTTGCTGGAAAGCTTGCCGGGGACATGACTCCGCGACAAGTTTTCCTCGTCAGGAGTCATCATCTGCCCCGGTGATCGGAAGGACAGCGGTTGGGGGTGAACTCCTTCACCCTTGTTTCAGATTGTACAAATCCTTGATAGCTCACGGTCTGGCAGAAGTCAAGCACACGACGCGATACGCCCACTACCACGCTGCTAACGCAGAACAACCCGGACGTGAAAGGCGTGCAGGAGTTGCTGCGACACGCCAACAGCAGGATCACGTTGGATCTGTACGCCCAGGCTGGCATGCCGGAAAAGCGACAGGCGCAGAGCAAGGTCGTGCAGCTCGTTTTGCGGAAGGGGAAAGCACTGGCCTAAGTGGACCACATTGGACCAAGAGCGGTCTGTGCCAGTCCCTCGGAAGTGCTTAAGAGGAAGTGGCGGGGTCGACGGGACTCGAACCCGCGGCCTCTGCCGTGACAGGGCAGCGTTCTAACCAACTGAACTACGACCCCGCTATGGTTTACACCGGGTTAGCGGAAACCCTTGTATTTACTGGCGATTCGTCACGTTCAACTGTTCGCCAGTTTCGTCCACTTCCAACGAATCTAACTGCTCTTAATGTTTTCGGAGCAGTATAAACACGAAGGAAATCGCCAAAACTTACCCGGCTGTGGGCAATTAACCTGCAGCCGAACGTCTCTGATTTTAACAGATAAAGCGGTTGTGCCGGCTACACCACCGTTCGGAGCCGTTCTGCAGTCGCTGGCTCTTCGACTTGAGTAGCGCGCTCCGATTCCCTGGCAACACGAACTGCCAGCGGCTTCAGCCATAGCAAAGCCATGAACGCGGCGATCACGTCGCAAACGATCATCGCCCAGAAGACTTTGTTCCAGGAGCCAGTATTGGTATAGATCCAGGCAGCGCCGGGTGCGGCGAAAGCGGCGGCAACACCTTTTGCGGTGTAGACAACTCCGTAGTTGGTCGTGGCCCACTTGCTGCCGTACAGATCAGCCGTGATCGATGGGAACAGCGAGAAGATGTTGCCCCATGCGAAGAAGCACAGGCCGGAGAGCACCACGAACCACACCGGGTGGGCAATCAACTGGAGCAGAGCATAGACCGCCATCGCTTCCAAAAGGAAAGCGATGAAGACTGCATTCTCGCGGCCGATGTGATCGGAGGCCCATCCCCAGAAGGGACGCGTAAGTCCGTTCAGCAGGCGGTCGACGGTGATCGCCAGCACCACCGCAGTCATTCCGAAGGCAACCACGATCTTGTCGACCTTGTAGGACGCGGCCATGGGATTGAGTTGCGCCGTTACGACCAGGCCGCCGAAGGCCAGCATGGTCATCATCAGATAAATCACGTAGAACGACGGCTGGCGCACCATCTCCCACGGCGTCAGGTCGTGGGCCGCGGTGTTGATCTTGGCTTTGATCTTCGCTGCCTTTTGCTCCCACTTGGGCGGAGTCCATCCCTCCGGAGGCCGCGCCAGGAACAGAGCGCACATCAGTACCACCGCACCTTGAATCCATCCCCAGATGATGAACGTGTGCTGGTAGCCGGAGGTTTTAAGCATGCTGGCAATGGGAGCGATGCTGGAAGCAGTGCCGATGCCGTAAGCTCCTGCTGTCAGGCCAACGCACAGACCGCGATGATCGGGGAACCACTTCAACGCGTTGCCCACGGTCCCACCGTAGACGATGCCGGCGCCGATGCCGCCCATGCTGTACCAGAAGTACAAGCTCGTCACCGTCTCGGCATAGCCGGAGCCAACCCAGCCGATGGCAACCAGGATTGATCCGATCCCCAGCATGAAGCGCGGTCCGATGCGGTCGACCAGGTAGCCTTCAAACGGCACCAGCCAGGTTTCCAGCGCGATGAATAAGGTGAAGGTCCATTGCACAGCGACCAGCGAAACGTGCAGATGAGCTTGAATGGGTTTGGTGAAAAGTGTCCAGGCATATTGCAGGTTCGCGATCGCCATCATGGCGACAATGCCGGCAATGAGCTGCATCCAACGATTGGGGATACGCGAGGGGTGGATCAACGAGGCGGGAGCTTCTGCCACAGTGCAATCCTCCGTGTACTTGGAGACGTCAACAGCGTATCGATGCGTGAGATGGCCAACCTATCGTCCACTGCCTGCCCTCGGGATCGGTAACGACTCCGCGCTCCAGATACTTCCACTCGTCCATGCTCCGCATCGGCGTCGTTTACTCCAGCAGCTGGGCAAGTGCGGTCGCGACTTGCCCACCGGTAAATGGTTTCTGGACGAGCAAGACCTTGCGCGCCTTCCGCGAGCGCAGGCTCCGCTCCGCCTTTTCCGGCGTGTCGCTAATGATGACAACGGGAAAATCGTTATGTCCCCCGTCGTCGCGCAGGCTGTCGAAGAGCGACTCACTCATGTCCCAGGTCGACAGATTAAGCACCAACGCGTCAGCGCGCTGCTCGCGAATGACGTCATTGAGCGATGTGGTATATCCGTCGACAGAAACTTCGTAGCCGCGATCGCGCAGGGCGAAGGCGAGAAGTTCCGCCGTCTCCGGCGTATCGTCAATGATGAGGACGCGAGGCAATCAGAGTCACAACAAATTCTGAATTCGGGTGGAGCACCGCTTCAGCGGTGCAGAAATCCGCCCTCTATGGTGCGGCTAAAGCCAATCTTCCAATCACCAGCATGATGCACGCCTGAAGGCGTGCTCCACCCATGCTCTCGACAAGCGCCGCGCCTAGTTCTTACCTGGCTCCATTCGCGGCTTCTTGCCTTCGGCGGGCTCCAGGTCCATCACCCAGATGCGCCCGCCTGCCGTGTAATAGGCCCGATGATCGTTCTCCACCATCGCCCCCCAAGCCTCCAACGTTCGCATGGCAAAGGTATACCCCTCGAAGTTCTTGCGTGTATGGCTCAGCACTTCGTTGGTGTGCCAGTTGTCGGTCAGGATGGCATCTCCGGGATGCACACGCATCACGGTGTAGTAACGGTCGTAGGCCGCCTCGGGACGCACATCGCGCGTGGCCCCGCGCTTCTTGCCTTCGGCGACGATGTAACTTTCCTGGCCTTCCGGTTCGACTTCGGGTTCTTTTTCTGGTTCGGTTGCTTCTTTGTTCATACCGTCTCCGCTACTACCGCGGCCTCTTGTGCCGCCGCCATGTCGGCTACGTTCCTGGCATCTGCCGCCTTCATCAGCGCCTCCGGCACCGCGATGCCCAGCATGCGCCACTGTTCATTGGCAAACTGCTGTAGGGTTGCGATGTGCTCGGCGTGCAGGTGACCGAAGCGCCCTTGCAGCTTCAGGTACTCCGACACCGGCCTCATGTTCTGCGGACGGAAGCTGTAATCGAATTCGCGCTTCTCCGGATTCCACTCCCACATGGGATACAGCCCGCACTCGACGACGAGCCTGCCAAGATCGATCGACCGCGGCGTCTCGTACACAAAACCCTTCTGGCAGGGCGTGTAGACCATCAGGAATGCCGCGCCCTTGTGGTTCAGGCCTTTGCGTACCTTGTTCATCAGATCGATGGGATAACCAACGCTGGCCGTTGCCACGTAGCAGTGGGGATGCCCCGCCGCCATCATGCGCGCGAGGTCTTTCGGAAAAAGCTTCTTGGCTTGCGGAATAGTCGGTCCCGGAGGCGAGAAGGTCGTCATGCCTCCGTAGGGAGTACGCGATGATGCCTGAATGCCGGTATTCGCGTACTGCTCGTTGTCGTAACAGATGATCAGGCAATCATGATTGCGATAGAGCGCGCCCGATACCGATCCGATGCCAATGTCCGACGCGCTGCCATCGCCCGCTTCGCAGATGATGTTGGGAAATTTGCCCTGCCACTTGCCCTTGCGAATCATGGCTTCATACGCGGCGGCCACTCCGGCGGTGAAGCTGCCCGCGCTGCCAATCTGCGTGTGTGCCCACGGAATGTTGTAGGGCGTGCAGAGATACGAGCTGTTGGCCACGTACATGCAGCCGGTCGGGCCGATCAGGATGGTGTTGTCGCCCGCGGCCTTGCTCGTCATGCGATATTGAATCGACGGCCCGCAGCCGGCGCAGGTGCGATGACCGGGCACAAGCGGCTCGCTGGAAGGTAATTCAGGGTTGTAGAAACGCGCTCCCTGATTCGGACTCCCCAAAATCGGCAGCACCTGCCGTTGCACTTCAATGGTTGCCATCTTTCCTCCTGGTCTTGAAGGGGCGCGGCTTTAGCCGCGCCGAAAGCCGCTAGTTTTATGACTGGGGCTTTAGCCCCTAATATGCTTCTGAACTTCTCCGACGCTCGAGGCACATCTATCGCCCGCTCCCGCGGGCTCGTGATAATAAAAGCACAACTTCTGGGGCGCAGCTGAAGCTGCGCCCCTTCGACCCTTACTCCTCAAATCCCACCCAATGCGTGCGCTTCTCGATCTTGCCGCGCTGCATCGCTTCGGTCATCTTCCTGGTCATCCAATAAAACTCTTTCAGCACGATCGCCTCGCCGCCCAGTCC
>JASHXK010000002.1 GCA_030043575.1 Terriglobales bacterium | reverse complement strand
ATCGAAGCCGCAAGTCTTCCCATGGTGTCCATTGGGAATCCTCCTTCCCGACGAAACAAATCTGGCCTGCTTGGAGCCACATGCTGGGCGTTTTACCAGGGGGCGGATTCCAGGGCCTTGTTCTTGCCAGCACGTGGACCGCAGGAATCAAAAGCCGAAGAACAGATGCCCCTTTATTCAACAGGCGTCATTCATCATTTGTCAGTGACCTGCGATGCGGATTGAAGTGATGGATACTGTACCGGCGCGCTCACCGAAGCCGGCTTCGCGTGGGCTTTTTGGGGCCCTCCCGACAACTGGCAACTGCCTTTCCTCACGTCAGCAGCATATTGTCGATAAGCCGTGTCATCCCAACATAAACCGCTACGACTACCAGCGCTCCGCGCGCGACATCAACAACTGGGTCCAACGTATCCGCATCGACAATTGCGAAATAGTCCAGCCGCGCTGATAGCTCTTCCGCGATTACCTGCTTGCCGATCTCAATCAACTTTGTCGCGTCACGCTCGCCGCGATCGGCCATCATCTGTACGCGCATCAGCGCGCGATGCAGAACCAGCGCCTGCTGCCGCTGCTCCGGCGAGAGATACACGTTGCGCGAGCTCATCGCCAGCCCATCTTTCTCGCGCACAATCGGACAGACGACAATCTCGACATCCATGTCGAGATCGCGCACCATCTTGCGCAGCACCGCAACCTGCGCCGCGTCCTTTTGGCCGAAGAAGGCGCAATCCGGCCGAACAATCTCGAACAATTTGTTAACGACGGTAGCGACTCCGCGAAAGTGTCCCGGCCGCGACGCCCCATCCAGCTTGTCGCTCAATCCCTCAACCAGAACGTAGGTCTTGTCTGTGTTGTTTTTCGACTCGGGTGCCCCACCCTCGTCGGGTGCCCCACTCATTCGCTTCAGTTGCGAATGAGTGGGAGCTTCTTCGCGTGTGGGTGCCCCACCCTCGCCGCCCGCCTTTGGCGACAGAGTGGGACTCGCCGTCCCATACATCTCCTCCGCTGTCGGCAGAAACACCAGGTCAACGCCCAGCTCCTCCAGCATCGTGCAGTCCCGCTCCAGCGTTCGCGGATACTTTGCCAGATCTTCCGTGGGTCCAAATTGCAGCGGATTCACAAAGATCGATACGGCGACAACATTGCATCGTGACTTAGCCGCGCGCACCAGCGACAGATGTCCCTCATGCAGCGCGCCCATGGTCGGCACAAAGCCTAGCGTCTTACCGCTTCGCGTGATTTGGCGGCAAGCAGCCTTCATCTCGGCGATGGTCGGAATTCGTTTCACACGCAGTGCGGCCCTTTATCCGGATGAATTCACGAAGAATTCTGGGCTTTGAAGGGGCACGGCTTCAGCCGTGCCGTGGAATCCGTCTGCAGGTTACGGCTTTAGCCACTGAGGCACTGCGCTTCTCGGGCAACAGAAAGCGAGCTCCCTCGGGGGCTAGAGCCGGAGCCGAGCGACGCTTACGGCACGGCTGAAGCCGTGCCCCTTCAAACACCATGAATGATCCAGGTTAAGACCGCGTCCCAGCGACGGCCTGCGGAATCAGGGTCAGGCGCCGATCCGTTCTTCCCTGGCCGGACGCAGGCCTAAAGGCCTTGCCCTACCGATTGTGCGCCGGTTGCGCTGGAGTCTTCGCCGCGGGCGCCGCGGGACCTTCATCCTCTCCTGGCTGCGCCTCCGGCAGCGTCCAGCTCCGCAACACCTCGGCGAACGCCGGCTCCAGTTTCGGCAGATTCTGCGGCGCGCACTTCAACGCTACGGAATAAATCTCATTCTCCGGCCCCTCGACGAACACCAGCTCTTCAATCCAATCGCGGCCACTGGTTTTTTCCTTGTACTGCACCTTCAGCAACTGCGCCGGCTTGTGATCGACCGTCCGCTCCTGCCGCTGCAACGTCACAAAATTCTGTCCCGCCTCGCGCATCGCCGCCGACGACTGCTCCACGATGCCGTTCAATCCCGGACCCTCCTCGTCGCCTTCCGGCGCGGGCACGACCAGCGCCACCGTGATCTCGTCCCACAGCTCGCGATCGCCTCTTTGCGGAGGCGCGATGACCACCCCATTCCCCGCAAACACGTCGCCCAGCACCGACCACGTGCCCGGATAACGGAAGCAGAAGCCGTCGTTGGGATGGCAGTAGCGTTTTGCCGGCACGGCATTGTGCGCGGAAGGCGCAGTCTGCGCAACCGCGCAGAGGACAAGTGCTACGGCTGGTCCGCTTAGAGCTAGAAATCGCAACCAACGTCCCATTGCCAGAATGACGCTATCCAATCATCCGTCTCGTATCAGGGCACGACTTTAGTCGTGCCACGAGAATCGGTAAAAGAGATTGGGCTTTAGCCCCTGAGTCTATTATGCAGGGGCTAAAGCCCGAGGATTTCAATAGCTCGTCTCGGCACGACTGAAGTCGTGCCCTGATACGAACCAATTCTACAGTTGCACGGCATGCTTGCGCTCGGCAATCGTCTGTAGTGCGCTCAGCGTCTCCTTGGGCAGGTGATACGACTCGGCATCGGCTGGATACGCGCCCGACTTCACATCATTCTTGAATGCAGTCAGCGCGTTGCTGATCACCGTGCCCACGTCGGCATATTGCCGCACGAACTTTGCCGGTGGCGCGAACGTCAACCCCAGCAAATCGTGATAGACCAGCACCTGTCCGTCGCACTCGGGGCCGGCCCCGATGCCAATGGTCGGAATTTCCAGCTCATGCGTGATCATCGACGCCACTTCACGGGGAATGCCTTCCAGCACAATGCAGCACGCCCCGGCGCGCTCCAGCGCAATCGCGTCGTGCATCAGTTGCTCAACGGCTGCGAGTGTCTTGCCCTGAACCTTGTAACCGCCCATCGCGTGCACCGATTGCGGCGTCAATCCGATGTGGCCGACGACCGGGATTTCCGCTTCAACGATGCGTTGCACCAGCCGTGCGCGCTTTTCGCCGCCCTCAATCTTGACCGCCTCCGCGCCCGCGTCCTTGATGAACCGCGCCGCGTTACGCAGCGATTCCCGCTGGCTGACGTGGTATGAGGCGAACGGCATGTCGGCAACGAGAAATGCGCGTTTCACGCCGCGGCGTACGGCTCGCGTGTGATGCAGCATCTCGTGCATCGTTACCGGCAGAGTGTTTTCGTAGCCCAACATTACCTGCGCCAGCGAGTCGCCGACCAAAACTATGTCGATCCCTGCCTCGTCGACCAGTCGCGCGCCGGCGTAGTCGTACGCGGTCAGGCAGGTGATGATTTCCTGGCGCTGTTTTCTTTCGAGAAGAGTGGAAGCGGTGATCTTGGCGCGGAAGTCGCCAGTGGTAATACTCACGATGTCCTCCAGTGCAGTTCCGCTATCCGGGGCCTCCGGCGCGCCCGTCGTTGGCGCGTTGAGGTGGGAATTGCGGATACCGCCTGATCTGCCTCGTCACACGGGGGACCGCATGGGAGACAAGTGGATTCTACACCCGCTAAGGATGAGGTAAATACCCATTTCGATGCAGACACCTTACTGGCTCGCGGGCTTTTCGTCCGCGCAGGTGTGATCGTGAATGATCCGCCATCCTTGCGGAAACTTGCGGAAGATCAGCGTGAACGCCCCCGAAGGCTGTTTGCCATCCGGCATCGTCAGGTGAAATCTGCCGCGTACAAACGCGGCATCAGCGCCCAGGGCCTCCACCTTCAGATCGCTGAAAGACAGCGTTCCCATTGCATTGCCATTCGATTGATATCGTTGTCGATAACGATCCAGAGTTGGTTGCCAGCCTTTCGTCTCCGTCGCTCCCGAGAAGAAAGTGAGCTCCGGTGAATCCCAATATCCGGCCATGAATCGTTCCAGGTCGTGACGATTCCACGCGTCCACCTGTTCCCGCAACACCGCCCGAACCGCCGAGTCAACACTGGGCGAGTTTTGCTTCTGTGCCGGGGCGATCGCACTCGCAACCAGAAGAACCATCACCATGAAACCTACGCGCAAGTATCCCTCCTGCCGTCGGGCGCCCCAGACGTGCGTCCTTCGTTGGACGTTGCCCTGGCCGGCTGACGTATGCGCGCCAGTGTAGCGGACTCTCGCAGGATGGGAAAGCGGCAACGGCCGGGAACGAGATCCCGGCCGTAGTTGAGGGCTGGTTATGCGCTTAGTGGGCCTGAGCGTTTATTTCAGCCCGGCTGCGCTCCAATGTCGCCACAAGGAGGTCCTTCGTGGCCGGATCCTTCACTTGTCCAGTGAGCACCGGACGGAACCCTGCCATGCGGGCGTAATAGGCGTGCATTGCGTTTTCGTCAGCTTTGATAACCGTACCATTCAGCGTGGCGCCGGCAAACAAACCGCGCGCGCGCGAGTAGGTCAGGATCTCGGAATCCATCTTCCAGCTGGTGTCGGCTGCCGCCTGCCGTCCCACCGGACCGGCCGACGCGCTTGCCGCTCCACCGATCTTGAACTTCGCGCTGAGCAGCTGATTCATGCCATTGTCGTTCATGATGAGCATCACCAGGTCGACGCCTTCCGCACCGATCTGTGCGCCCCAACTGCCGCCGGTCATGACAAAGAATGCCGGTGCGCTCCAACCGCCATTCGGTAAGCGGCACGATGCAACCCCGCGTCCGTGCTCGGCGCCGAAGATGAAGCCGCCCTTAACCATCGAGGGCACCACGGCAACGCACTTTGCCTTGGCAAAGACGTCCGCCGGAATCCCATTGTCGGGCGCGGCCAATAGCTGATTGAGGTCCTTGGCACCGTCGTCGATACGAGCCATCGCCTTATCGTGTTCCGAGTCCTGCTTGCTGCCGGCTTCCTTCGCGTTTTGCTTCTCCTGCTCAGCCGCGTTGTCGTCCTCGGCAGCCGCTTGCTTGCGGCTGTTCTGTACTGACTGGTCCTGATTAGCGGTGTTGTTCTGGGTTGAATTTGAATTGTCCTGGGCCGTCGTAGTTTGCGCAGCATTGCTGCTGGCACTAGAGCTGTTGTCCTGCGCCCAGATCATGCAGGCGCCCAGTATTAGCAAGCCAACGAGAATTCCGATTTGCTTCATGAATTTTATCCCTCCCTGGAGAAAAGCCGGAGAACAAGGTTAACTTGTCCTATCTGGTTGGATAAGAAATCCGCGGGGAGGGTTTACAGGTGAAGAGAAACTTTTGTGGATTGCGAGCTTACAACCAGACAAGCTCAGCGTACATCGGGAAGAGAAGTTAAGCGCGCCGCTTGGCAGCCAGCATCGCTCGCTGCCAGGGGCGTTTGGGACGCTCGGCCTGCGGCAGGTCGCGATCGCGCACGCGATCATACATGTAGGCTTCACTTACAGTGCCCAGACTCTCGTTATAGAGGCTGACACCGCCGATGCCTTCCTTTAGTTCTTCCGAGAACTCGTGCAGCGCTTTTAGATGGTCGGCGGTCGCTGGATAGATACCCTTGGTGGTCTTCAATACCTTCTGATAACCGTGATCCACCAGCTTGGAAATTTCACCATTGATGAGATATCCCGGGTACGCGAAGATCTTGACCCCGTCGTCCTCGGTGCGCTCGATCGCCGCCGAGCACTGATACTTCTTCAGGAACACGCGTCCGCTGGCGCCCGGCGCCTCCATCACTTCGAACCCATGATCGCGGAACCACTGCACACTTTCTTGAAACGACTTTGTTCTGATCTGCTTGGCCATTTCTGTCGTTAATTCCTCGTTGTCTCTCCGGGCCGAAGTACACGCTCTATCGACTGCGATACTTGCCTGGGAGATTCACGTTGCCTTTAGCAACAATTTTTCTTCGCTCCGACATCGGAACTTTCACTTTCGCACAGTCGTCTTCCATGACGCAACTCGCGACATCACAGAACCCTCCTCAGTCCGCGATGCCAAAGCTATCCGTTAGCGTAAAGATCACGTTGATTTGCGTTTCGACTTCCACCGGCTCTCCGTTCAGGTAATACGGCTTATAGAGCCATTGTTTTGCTGCGGCAACCGCCGCTCCAGTCAGCATAGGATGCCCGCTCATCACGTGAAGATTCTGCACCGTTCCATCTTTCCCGATTGTCGCTAGCAAAATCACCGTTCCCTGAATTCGCGCCTCTCGGGCAAGGGCAGGATATTCCGGCTTCACTTGCCGCAGCAGTAATCCCTGCGCCACTCCGGACGAAATGCGAACCTTATTGACCGCCGGTTTGGGGACTGCGACCGTTGTAGTGCGTAACACATCGTCGAGCACGGAGCTCGACACCCCGCCCGGCATGCTGTTTAACGGGCTCAACCCGATGCCGGTGCCAGGATTTCCTGGCGGCGTGTCCTCGTGCAAGATCGTGGCATGCGTCGGTATCTCGCGTGGAGGCACCAATACGCCGCCAACGAGCTCGCTCGTTGATCTCGCCGCTGGCGCGACAGCCCGCGGCTCCGGTGCTGCTGCCAGCGGCGGAGTCGGCGCTTTCAGCACACTCAGCAGCTTCTGAGCCGGGAATGTCTCGGTATAGATCATCGACATCAGCACCAGCGTTCCGCCGGCGAAGATCTGCATGGCAAACGAGAATGCAGTCGTCCATGGATTGCGGCGCGCAAGCCTGCCGCCTGACTCGAACAGGCTGTCCTCAAACATCGCTTCAGCCTCCGTTGCTGTTACTTGCATAGACACCGGAGGAGGAGATTTCGGTTTCAGGAGAATCGCCACCTGGCGTGTGGCATTGGCCGAAGCCGATCCGGGCGACGCAAGCCACGTGCCAGGTGACAAGCGCTGAGTGCCAACTGCCAACTGCCAACTGACAACTGACAACTGACAACTGCTTCTTTACCGCGGCCAGCGCGCCGAAGTATAGTCGACCGCTTCCTGCACGTTCAGTTCGCGCGTGAGCACGCCTGTCCGCACGTACAACTTGGGAGCGTCTCCGTCTTTCACATAGACCGGGCGGTCCATGGGAGCGACCATCACTCGGCAAACTTCCTTGTTCTCGACCGAATGAAAAACAATCTGCACCGACTGGCAAGCGTCTGCGCCGAGCTTGGTGGCGATCGCTGTCATCAGCGCCTGCTCAAAGCCATCGCGGTCCTGCTTCTTCAGCGTCTTGTAGTCGTGATCCAGTCCCACAATTGCACCTTCATCGCTTACGCCAATCAGCAGCGTTCCACCGTGGCTATTCATGTATCCCGCGAGCGTCTTCAGGATCACGCCCTCGAGCAGGCGATTCACTTTGTTCTCGCGCAGGTCCCAACGGAACGACGATTTGAACTCCAGGTTCGCGCTCTCACCCTT
>JASHXK010000176.1 GCA_030043575.1 Terriglobales bacterium | reverse complement strand
GGCCTCGCTGGTCATCGCAGCACTCGTCACTCAGCGCAGGCACACCATCTGGTTGCTCAGCCTGTTGGTCATCACCGTATTTGGCGCCTCGGTCATGACCGATCACGCCGCCTCGCGCATTGAGGACCGCGCGCTGCTGATCAGCCTCACTCTGCTGCATGTGACCGCAACCGGCTTCTGGATCGGCGGACTGCCCTTCCTGCTGATGGGCCTGCGCGTCAGCCGCGAACGCGCGACGCAGTGGTATCTGACGCAACGGTTCTCGCAGTTAGCGCTGCTCAGCGTGGTCGTGCTGGTCGCCAGCGGCGTCTGCATGAGCCTGTTCTACGTCGGCTCCTGGCGCGCGCTTATCGGCACTTCGTACGGACTGATGTTGCTGGCCAAGGTCGCTATGTTGGGCGCGATGCTGGCGCTGGGCGGAATCAACTTCCTGATGCTGCGTCGCCACGCTCCCGGAGAGACCATTCCGCGTTTGCGCCGCCTGGTCGAAGCCGAGGTCGGCATCGGCATTACCGTCGTGCTGGCGGCCGCTTCCATGACGGCTTCGCCCCCGGCCGTCGACTTGCCGAACGACACTGTCCAGCCTTCGCACATTCTCGCTCGCCTACAGCCCAAGTGGCCGCTGTTGCGTAGTCCTGAAGTCGCAGCGCTTTCCACTCGCATGCCCGGGCAGCACTACTCCGCCGACGATCCCACGCGCAAAACTATTGCCTATACCAGCGAGGGCTCCCCGCTGTCGATCCGCAGCATCGCCGACAGGCAATGGTCGGAGTACAACCATCACTGGATGGGGCTGATCGTTATCAGCATGGGCGCCCTGGCTTTGCTGGCGCGCACCGGCCATGCCCGGTGGGCGGAAAATTGGCCACTGCTGATGATCGGCATCGCCGTCTTCATCTTTCTTCGCGGCGATCCCGACACCTGGCCTCTCGGCCCCAAGAGCTTCTGGGCAACCTGGGCCGATCCGGAGATCTTCCAGCATCGTGCGGCCGCACTGCTGTGCATCGCCTTCGCATTTTTTGAGCTCCGCGTCCGCCGCAACCCTGCGCAGCAGGGCATCCAGCCGCTGATTCTTCCTCTGCTGTGTGCCGTCGGTGCGGCTCTGCTGCTGACTCACTCGCACGGGACCACGAACGTCCGCGAAGAAACTCTGGCGGAACTCAGTCATACGCCACTGGCCGTGGTCGGTGTCGTCGCTGGCTGGTCGCGCTGGCTGGAACTCCGATTACCGGAGCAGGACCGCGCGCTTCCCTCCTGGATCTGGCCGGTCTGCTTCGTCATCATCGGGGCTGGCCTGTTGAATTATCGCGAACTCTCGTGGTGACGGAAAGCTTTCTCCAAGCTTGGCCGGAAGAGCTGGTCCTTAGAGATTAGGCCGCGGCGGGAAATGAACGTTCATTGTGGGGCAGACATCCGGAATGGAGATGGACCAGCCGCGCAGCGACGGTTAACCTTTGAGCCCCTTCAGCGGCGACACCAGTTACTTCAATGGGGAGCGCCTTTCAAGAGCGCGCCGGCAGCAGCTACCGTGTTGTAAACAAGCGGTAGAATCGTTAACATGGCGATGGCGCGGTTGCATCCGATAGCAGCGATCCGCATCGGGAGGTTGTATCGTCCTGCAAGTCGAAGAACCCAAAGCGGCGACAATTTTCGGCTTACCCCCGCCCCGGTTCCTCCCACGCCGCTATAAGCCCCGCAACGTCGGCAGCTGGACCGGTCACCTCGCCTTCGCCAATGACTTGATCACGGCGATCCAACCGAGCTTGATCGTCGAGCTGGGCACTCACTGGGGCGAAGCCTATTTCACGTTTTGCCAGGCCGTCGAAGAGCAGAGCCTATCTTGCCTGTGTTACGCCGTCGATCACTGGCAGGGCGACGAGCATGCCGGCCTTTATGGCGAAGAAGTATTCGACGAGGTCAACGATTACAACACTCGCTACTATCGGCAATTCTCCTATCTTCTAAGGCGAAGCTTCGATGATGCTCTCCCTCAATTTGCTGACGACTCTATCGACCTGCTCCACATCGATGGGTTGCATACCTATGAAGCGGTAAGTCGCGACTTCCGCGCCTGGCTGCCAAAGGTAAAGGAGGGCGGAATAATCCTGTTGCATGACATAAGCCCCCGGCACGATGACTTTGGCGTCTGGCGTTTATGGGATGAGATTAAATCGGAATTTGGCGATACCTTTGAGTTTCATCACAGCTGGGGACTGGGGGTGGTTGCCAAAGGACGCATCGGCCGGAACTCAGCCCTGACTGAAATTCTTTTTGACGGCTCCTCGTCCGCTCGTGAGAACCTGCGCCGTCACTATGTGATCTACGCATCGCACCTGGAAAACATTCTAGGTCGCTTCCCGCTGGCGGCCGGACGCCCGGCTCCGGCTAATACAGTGCCCGACATCCGAGTCCAGGTTTTTCCCTATGCCGGGCACGGTTATTCGGAAGAAAGCTGCCAGATTCGTCCTCTGCGGCCCGGTGTCTGGGAGACGCTGACCTTTGACTTCCGGATACCGATTGGGCTTGGCCCGCTTAGGATTGATCCTGGTTCGGAACCGGCCCTGGTTGAAATCGGCGATGTCCTGATCCATCATGGGAATTCCGAAGATCCCACATGGGAGTGTCGCGCCTCATCTAAAGAGCGCAAGCTATCCGCTGCCGGGACAAGCCGGCTTCCATTTAGTGACACAAGCTCATTTCTAGTTAGCTTTGGCGACGATCCCCAGATTATCGTCGCAGTTCCACCGGAGCTTAGTAGTCCCGCGAAAGTAACCATCAGCCTGAGAATAGTTCCGGCTTCCAAACAAGCCATCGCTTTGTTCGAGTCGTTTACTTCACAGCTCACGCATGGAATCAATCGCCTGGAACAGCAGTTGAAGCTGCAAACAGAACAGCACGAACAGCAGGTCGCGTCGCTGCAGCAGGACGTAGCTGCGAAAACGGGACAACTGACTGCGGTACGGTATGCCCTTGATGAAACTCAGCAGAAGCTGCGTGTTGCCGAAGATATACTTTATGGCGTGCAGCATTCTTTATCCTGGAGGGTGACAGCTCCACTTCGCAAGCTAATGGCCCTGATACGTTCTGGCCCGCGACAATCTCGATGATAATTTGTGAAGTCCTGGAAACACGGGACAACCTACCTCAGGAGAATTGATGGAAGAGCAAGAAGTACTGTCAACTCTCAGGGCTCATGTGGCTCACTATCAGGCGGCTGGTTCCAACGAGCCCGCCGGCAGGAAGACTTCTATTGATCCGGATAGAATCGATGCAATTTCCTGCGAAGTATGGAACTCGAGCCACGCGGTTGGACAGCTTAACCCTAGAAATCCAGGACTGCTGAATCACGCAATTCAGTATCTTAAGATGGTATTGCAGCGCTCACTGAGCTGGTACACACGTCCTCTTCAGACGTTTCATCACAATGTCGCTCAGGCGATTGAACTACAGGGGCAAGCGATCAATTCGATGCAGTCCCAGCTACGCGATCTTCCCAACGTTGTCGCGTTGGACGAGGCGCTGGAGACAGCAAGGCTCGCGACTCAGGAACAGCAGAGTCCCTATGTTCGGCTCTTTTGCGGATTTTCTCCGGTGGTTGATCTCGGATGCGGCCGGGGAGAATTTCTCGAACTGCTGAAAGACGCCGGGATTGAATCGTATGGCGTTGATTCCGATGCTGCCGCCTGTGCAGCCGTGCGCCGCCGCTTGCTCACGGTGGTCGAAGGCGATGTGTTTCAGCATCTCCAGCAATTGCCGGAACGCGCCCTGGGCGGAGTTTTTTCCGCGCGACTCATCGAGTACTTGCCACCCCACATGCAGCCGGAGATGATCGCTCTCTGCTCGTCCCGGCTAAAACCAGGCGGCCGGATCGTTATTGAGACTATCAATCCCGACACAGATTCACCCTTCGGCCGGAACTGGCGCATTGATCCTGGCCATCTCCATGCCGTCTATCCGGAGACTCTGCGAGCCATCGTGGAAAGCAATGGATTCTGCAATTCCCACATCTGCATCCTAGCTCCGCAGATCGCTTCGCTTACCGGCAGTGGCGGCCAGTTGGCGCCCTCGGGCAACGGTGGCCGTGAACTTGTTTCCATGCCCAGTGTAACTAGCGCGCCAGCTTACGCCGTTATCGGCACGCGTATCTAGTCCTGTCCCAGTGTCATGCCCATGAGCTCCCCTCGCATAGAATTCGCCGCTTGCACCATCATCGCCAAGAACTATCTCCCTATGGCTCGCTTGCTGTCCGCATCCTGGCGGAAGTTTCATCCCGATTGTCCAATGCTTGTTTTGTTCCTCGACTCTCCGCAAGGTTTCTTTCGACCGGAGGACGAACCCTTCCAGTCCGTTTTCGTTTCCGATCTGCCAATTCGAAATTTGCCAGGCTTTCTTTTCAAATACAGCATCCTTGAGGCCAATACCGCCGTCAAACCTTGTCTGCTGAACTACCTGTTTCGGCAATTTTCCATCGATAAACTTTTATATCTCGACCCTGACATCCTGATCTTTGAGTCGCTCGATAGCTTGCGGGAAAGCTTGCAGGAGGCCAACCTCCTTCTTACCCCCCATCTGTTGTCTCCTTTGCCGAAGGATGGCCGCGGGCAGAACGAGCACGAAATACTGCAGGCTGGATCCTATAATCTCGGCTTTCTAGGTATACGAAATAGCCTTGAGTCCCGGCGTTTTCTTCGTTGGTGGTCCGAGAAGTTGTATCACCAATGCATTGTCTCATTCGAGAACAACCTGTTTGTCGATCAACGATGGATGGACATGGTACCCGGGCTCTTCGAAGGCGTGCAGGTAGTCCGGGATCCAGGCTATAACATTGCTTATTGGAATCTTCACGAGCGATCGATTTCGTTGAATGGTGGAGTACAAGTCAACGGCCGGCCGCTACGCTTTTTTCATTTCAGCGGTTTCAATCCCGACAAGCCGTCGTCCATATCCAAGTATCAGGACCGCTATGGGATGGCAGATATCGGTGCGGCTCGACAGCTTTACGACCTGTACCGCACGCTGCTGATTGCAAATGGCTGGGACGAATGTAAGGACTGGACCTATAGCCATGACTTTTTCGTAAATGGAGTTAAGGTTTCCGCTGCTGCCAGACGCTATTATTGGAGTCTCGGTCCAAATGTCGACCATCTCGGCAATCCATTTACCTGGCTCAATCACGCTCAGGAATCACCGGTTTCTCGCTTTGATCTCGACAAGACCAGTCCATTTCCGGCTGGTGTCAATCTACTGGGATATTTCGAATCGGAAAAAGGAGTAGGTGAAGGGGGAAGAAGCAATCTAAGGATTATTCAAGCAACCGGACTTCCTTACATCCTGAACAATTGGGTCGATGCCGGGTCAAGCAATGTGGAAAGCGTTTCTGAAAAGCTCGACAGCGGAAATCCCTATGTCATAAATCTTATGACCTTGAACGCGGATGGTATGCAGGCGTTTGGCAGGGGACACTCAGCCTATCTGCAAGGTCACTATAATGTCGGATATTGGGCCTGGGAGCTATCGGATTTTCCGCATGAATGGGACACCGCCTTTGGATATGTAGACGAAATTTGGACGCCAAGTGCTTTTACTGGTGCGGCTGTCGCAAGCTCTTCTCCGGTTCCCGTAGTAGTTGTTCCCCATTCCCTTTCAAGTAATGACTTCGAAGTGGCCGCGAATCATGCGGCATTCGGATTGGATTCGAATGTTTTCCTGTTTCTGTTTATATTCGATTTCCACAGTTTCCTGGAACGCAAGAACCCTCTCGGCCTGATCCGCGCCTATAGGAACGCCTTTGGCAGCCGGCAGGACGTTCAGCTCCTGATAAAGTCTTCTCACAGCGCCGAGCACAAAGACGAGCTAGATTTGTTGCAGAATGAAGCTGCAGGATCGAATATCAAGATACTTGACACCGTGTTGACAAGAGAAGCCAAACAACAATTGATCATGACAGCCGACTGCTATATCTCGCTCCACCGCTCAGAAGGCTTCGGCTTAACCCTCGCCGAAGCTATGATGTGCGGTAAGCCTGTGATTGCTACGGCCTATTCCGGAAACGTCGATTTCATGTCCGATGCTGATAGTTTCCTGGTCCCTTACCGGATGGTCGCGCTCGACCGCACGCATGGTCCCTACAAGGCAGGCTATCAGTGGGCGGATCCGGATTTGGACTATGCGGCCGACGTCATGCGCCATGTCGAAAGTCACCGCGAAACCGCTGCTAGTTTGGGATCGCGTGCGAAGGCGAAAATTTCCGGCATCCTAAATCCGGCAACGATCGGCGCGTCCGTGCGTCGCCGCTTCGACAAGCTGGGACTGGTATAAGTTACAGGTAACTCGCCACCAAGGCGGAGGACCGGGCAGGGAGTCGCTTCAATGCCGGATTCCGCGCAGCAAGGTCCCGCGGCAGCGATTCACTCCGAACCAATAAGCCAACTCGCGGTAGTCGTCAGCATCGAAGATCGCAATATCGGCGTCTTTGCCTGGCTCCAGACTTCCCTTGCGGTCCTGGAGCCGCAGCGCACACGCGCCATTATAAGTCGCGGCGGTGATGGCTTCGGCCGGCGACATCTGCATGTGTGTGCAAGCTAGCGACAGCACAAATGGCATCGACGCGGTGGGCGCCGTGCCCGGATTGTAGTCCGTCGCCAGCGCCACTGCGACGCCTGCGTCGATCAGCTTGCGCGCCGGCGGAAACGATGCCAGCCCGAGAAAATAGTTCGCAGCGGGAAGCAGTGTCGCGACCGTATCAGTCTTTGCCAGAATCGCAATGTCTTCGTCACTGACGAAGTCCATATGGTCCAGGGACGCCGGATTGAATGCCAGCAGCGGCTCTAGCGCCGCCGGCGCTAGCTGGCAGACGTGCGCGCGCACTCCGAGGCCATGCTCGACCGCACAGCCTAAGATCTGCCGCGCCTGCTCCATCGTAAAAGCGCCGCGCTCGCAAAACACATCGACAAAGTCGGCAAGACTGTGCTCTGCCGCGGCCGGAATCATCGTCTCGCAAACCACGCGCACATACTCGTCTGGATTCTCCCTATATTCGGGTGGAACCACATGCGCGCCCAGTAATGTCGGCACCACCGTTCCCGGCCATTGTTCTGCAGCCTGGCGAATCGCCACCAAGCTCTTGATCTCGGCCTCAAGGTTCAGGCCGTAGCCGGTCTTGGCTTCGGCAGTCGCGGTACCGTGATCTGCCATTTCGTTCAGTGCTCCTACAATGTGGGAGGCTAGCTCGTCTTGCGACGACTCCCGAACCCCGCCCAGACTGGCGCGAATGCCTCCGCCGGCTGCGGCGATCTCCTCATAGGTAGCGCCGGCTATGCGCTTTTCGAAGTCAATTAGGCGAGGAGCTGTAAACGCTGGATGGGTATGGGAGTCAACAAAGCCGGGTAGTACCACATTGTGGGAGCAATCGATTTCTTCGACGTTGGTCGCCAGTTCTTGTCTTGCTACCTCATCAGTTTTGCCGGCTGCGACGACCTTGCCCCCGGCGATCAGCACCGCACCATCTTCGATGATCCCGAGCTCTCTCAGCTGTGCGCCGCGACGGGGCTCAGGCCATCCCCGATCGCCGCGCAGAGTTAGCAGTTGGGCGGCATGCGTGAGCAGGATATTCACGGTCGGTAGGCAAGCTTGAATCGCCGTAGGCTGACAGCCAAAGAGCTACTCTGCCATCGGCACCTTGATTCCCTTCTCCTTCGCGAAGCGCCTGGCTTCCTCGTAACCCGCATCCACATGGCGTGCGACGCCGATACCGGGATCATTCGTCAGAACACGCTCGATGCGCTTGGCCATTCCTTCGCTGCCGTCGGCCACGGTCACCTGGCCCGCATGCTGCGAATAGCCGATTCCAACGCCGCCACCGTTGTGAATCGAGACCCAGGACGCGCCACTAGCGGTGTTCAGCAAAGCGTTCAGCAGTGGCCAGTCGGCAATCGCATCACTGCCGTCTTTCATCGCTTCCGTCTCGCGAAACGGCGAAGCGACCGAACCGCAGTCCAGATGATCGCGGCCCATCACGATCGGCCCCTTCAGCTTGCCCTTCTTCACCAGATCATTGAGCGCCAGCCCGAACTGCCCGCGCTCGCCATAGCCAAGCCAGCAGATGCGACACGGTAGTCCCTGGAACTTGATCCGCTTTCGCGCCAGATCGATCCAGCGGCTCAAAATTCGGTTGCCGGGAAACATCTCCAGCACCAGATCGTCGGTGGTGTGGATGTCGGCCGAATCGCCCGAAAGCGCCGCCCAGCGGAACGGCCCGCGGCCCTCGCAGAACAACGGACGAATGTAGGCCGGAACGAATCCCGGAAAATCATACGCGTTCTTCACCCCGTGATCGAAGGCAAAGGTGCGAATGTTGTTGCCGTAATCAAAAGTGACCGCACCCATCTTCTGCAGCTTCAGCATGCCTTCGACGTGGCGCGCCATGGTATCGAGTGAGCGCTCTTCGTATGCTTTGGGATCGCGCTTACGCAGCTCCAGCGCATCCTCCAGCGACATGCCGCTGGGCACGTATCCGTTCAGGGGATCGTGCGCCGAGGTCTGATCGGTGAGAATATCCGGCACGACACCGCGTTCGGCGAGTTCGGGAATCATGTCGCCGCAGTTGCCCACCAGCCCAACCGAGATGTTCTCTTTCTTGCGAACCGCGTTCTTGATGATGCGCAGCGCTTCATCGAGCGAATTGACCATGAAGTCGCAATAACCTGTGCGCAGGCGTTTCTTGATACGCTCCGGATCAACTTCGATGCCGAGATAGCAGGCTCCGGTCATGGTCGCAGCCAGTGGCTGCGCGCCGCTCATGCCACCCATGCCGCCGGAGACGATGAGCTTGCCGGCCAGATCGCCGCCCAGATGTTTCTCACCCGCGGCAGAGAACGTCTCGTATGTCCCCTGAATGATTCCCTGCGTACCGATGTAGATCCACGAGCCGGCGGTCATCTGGCCGTACATGATGAGCCCGAGCTTTTCGAGTTCGTTGAACCTGTCCCAGTTCGACCAGTGACCGACAAGGTTGGCGTTGCAGATGAGCACGCGCGGCGCGTAATCGTGGGTGCGGAAGATGCCGACAGGCTTGCCCGACTGCACCAGCAGCGTCTCATCGTTTTCCAGCGACTTCAGCGAGTTGACGATCGCGTGGTAGCAATCCCAGTTGCGTGCGGCCCTCCCAGTGCCGCCGTAGACAACCAGGTCCTGCGGCCGCTCGGCGACATCAGGATCGAGGTTGTTCATCAGCATGCGCATGGCCGCTTCCTGCGCCCAACCCTTGCAAGACAGCTCATTGCCGCGCGGCGCCCGCACCGGGGTGTAGGAGGTAACAGACGTATCAGTCATGACTGGCATAACAAGAGCATGGTAGTGCGGCGGATGGCGGAAAACAAGCCATCAGCCATCACCAATCAACTCGTGGCTAGCCAATCGTTACAACTGGGATTATTACGGGGCGAGGAGCAAGAAAGTCCGGGGTGCTGGTTGCTGAGCTGACGGCTGAAACAAAATGGGGAGCGGCTGTTTGGCCATCTCCCCTCTCTCTCTCCGATCAGGTTTGCAATTGCCGTTAGCTTACGGGATTCGAATCTTCACAGACATCAATAAATCGTAAATATTTTGTAAAAACCGCCTTGACCGTGGCCTCGACGCAATTACCACATTGTGGCATCCCCGATTGTGGCATATTCGCGACGCGCTTGCTCCGAATTACGGATGTGCCACAATGTGGGACTAACGGAACGCCGGGTGCGACTCATCATCGTAGACCGCGCATTTTCCTTATACTGACGAATCGGCCCACCATGAAGGCGATTGTTGCAATCGGCGGCGGCAAATTCACCAATGGACGCAGGATAGCCATTGATCGGGAGATCATTCGCCTTTCCAATAAGAAACGTCCCAGACTCCTTTTCATTCCAACTGCCAGCTCCGACTCGGAGCTCTACTGGCAGCACATATCGGAATATTTCGGTGATTTTCTGAAATGCCGGGTCGACGTGCTCTGGCTTTTGAAAGAACGCCCATCACGCGAGGAGATCGAGCGCAAGATTCTCTCAGCTGACATCATTTATGTGGGTGGCGGAAACACGCTGATGATGATGCGACTCTGGCGGAGGTTGGGCGTGGATCGATTTCTCCGTGCGGCGTACGAAAAAGGGATCGTGCTCTCCGGCTCCAGCGCGGGCTCGATCTGCTGGTTTGATTCCGGACACTCCGACTCGATGTCTTTCTACAATCCCAAGAAGTGGAAATACATTAACGTCAAAGGGCTGGGGCTGATCAAGGGAATTCACTGCCCGCACTACAACGGCATGACCGGCGGCGTGCCACGCAGAAGAGAGTTCCGGGAGATGATGAGAAAAATCGGAGGCCTGGGCATCGCTATCGAGAATGGTTGCGCCATCGAGTTCATCGACGGTCGCTTTTACCGGGTTATTGCATCAAGAAGAAATGCACACGCCTACATCGTGGTCAAACGCGGCGATAAGGTCGTCTCGCAGGAGATTCGCCAGATGCAAAAGCTCGCACCCATCGAGTCGCTGGTTGACTCGCGCGTTTGACCCCGCTCT
>JASHXK010000175.1 GCA_030043575.1 Terriglobales bacterium | reverse complement strand
GCATTCAGTTCCAGCGTATGCGTGCCGGTCACCTCGCCTTCGCGTTGGGAGGTAATGTCCAGCCGCATTCCTGCCGCCTGCTCAAGAATGCGCTGCATGGCCGCAGCCGTTCCCGATGGCGCATCTTTCTTGTGAATGTGATGGATCTCGGTGATGTGGCCGCTGTAGCCGTGGCTCAAGGCTGGAGCCGCAGCCTTCATGATCTGGAAGAACAGATTCACGCCGTAAGAAAAATTCGCACCGAAGACAAATCCGGTTCCAGCCTGCTCTACTGCCTGACGAATGCGATCCATCTCGCCGTACCACCCGGTCGTGCCGACGACCATTGCCTTCTTTGCGCTCAGACAGGCGGCAATGTTGTTCAGCACAGCGTGCGGTGTGGTGAAGTCGATAACGACATCGGCATCGTGCAGATTTGCTGGCGTGAGCCATGCGGCGTTGGCGTTAAGGTCCTCATCGATGGTGCGCACCTGATGCCCGCGCTCACGCGCGACCTCGGCGACCAGCGATCCGGTCTTGCCGGGACCGAGAACGACGATTTGCAGTGGCGTGCTCAATCGAAAACCTCGGGGTCGACATCAGCGAAGAATCGGGCATGCAGGCGGCGCACAGCTTCTGGCACGTCCGCTTCGTCGATGACGAACGTCAGATTAATCTCCGATGCGCCTTGCGAAATCATGCGCACGTTGATGTCGCGGATAGCATCGAAGATCTGGGCGGCGACGCCGGGCGTGTCCCGCAGGTTCTCGCCCACCAGGCAGACGATGGCTTTGCGGCCAGCGTACGTGACATAGGCCAGCTTCTCCAAGTCAGCAGCGATCTGGGGAATCGCTTCGTTCGAATCAACCGTAAGCGAAATACTGACTTCCGAGGTGGAAACCACGTCGACGGCGCAGCGATGGCGCGCAAAGACGTCGAAGACCTGCGCCAGAAACCCATGCGCCATAAGCATGCGCGCCGCAACGATGTCGATGACGGTGATGCGGCTCTTCGCGGCGATGGCTTTGAAAAGTGCGTGCGAGCGCGGTGTGCGCGCCAGAATGCGGGTGCCTTCGTTGGCAGGATTGCGCGAGTTCAGCACCAGCACCGGTATGTTTTTCTCGACCGCGGGGAGCACTGTTGCCGGATGCAGGACTTTGGCGCCGAAGTAAGCCAGTTCGGCGGCCTCCTCGAAGCTGATGACCTTGATGCGGCGCGCGCTGGCGCAGATACGCGGATCGGTGGTCTTCATGCCGTCGACATCGGTCCAGATTTCGATGCGCTCGGCGTTCAACCCGGCACCGACCAGCGCGGCAGAAAAATCGGAGCCGCCGCGTCCGATGGTAGTGGTGACGCCTTCGCGCGTTGCGCCGACGAAGCCGCCCATGATGGGCACGCGCTGCTGCTCGATTAGGGGGCGGATGCGGTCGTGCAGGCGATCCTTGATGTCGTTGACCTGCGGCACGGCGCGGCTATGTTGGGCATCCGTAACAATGACTTGCCGAGGGTCGACCAGAGTTGCTGCTAGATCGCGCGCCTGGAATGCGACGGTCGCGATCATGCTCGACAAGCGCTCCCCGAAAGAGACGACATAATCCGATGTGCGTGGGGTGAGCTCGCCGACAGCCGAGATGCCACGCAGCAGTTCGTCGAGCGAGTCAAACTCACACCCCAGCTCGCGATGCAATTCGGTGTGCAGGCCGGTGCCAAGCAGTTCCCCGGCGGTCAGGTAGTGGCGCTCGCGAAGAGCGCGACAAATTTCCAGCGCTTCATCGCGATTGCCGCGTCCGGCTGCGGCAGCCATGGCGAGCAGCTGATCCGTCACCTTGGCCATGGCGCTGACCACGACGAAGGGTTGTTCGTCGACGCGTGACTTGACGATGCTGGCAACGCGATCGATGGCTTTGGCGTCCTCGACCGAGGTGCCGCCGAATTTCATGACGATCACAGCGACACCGCCGGCGGGAAATCGCGGATCACGGCAGCAGTCCCTGAACTTTGAGCAACTCGGCGTTGAGCAGCGCCGCACCGGCTGCGCCGCGAATGGTGTTGTGGGACAGCACCGTGAACTTGTAATCGAGCACGCCGCAGGGACGAAGGCGGCCGACGCTCACGGTCATGCCCTTGCCGCGATCGACGTCGAAGCGCGGCTGCGGACGGTCCGGAGCCGCGTCGTAGACCACTGGCTGGGCAGGCGCTGTCGGCAGCTTCTGCGGGACGGGCGGAAACTCGTTGAAGGCGGAGATAATCTCCGCAGGCTCAGCTTTGCGGTTCAGCTTCACGGAGACGGACTCGGTGTGGCCGTCCTCGACCGCAACACGATTGCAATGCGCGGTCATAGTGAAGTCGGCTTGCTCAACATGATCGCCATCAAGACGGCCGAGCAGTTTGCGCGTCTCCTCTTCCATCTTTTCTTCTTCTTTGGCGATGTAGGGGATGACGTTGCCGAGAATATCGAGCGAAGCGACACCAGGATAGCCGGCGCCGCTCACCGCCTGCATGGTGGTGACGAAGACCGAGGCGATACCGAAGTTACGGTGCAGTGGCGCAAGCGCAAGCACGAGCCCCATCGCCGAGCAGTTGGAGTTGGTGACTATGTAGCCGCCCGATTGCATACGCCAGCATTGTTTTTCAATCAACGCGAGGTGGTCAGCATTGACTTCGGGAATGATGAGAGGGACGTTGGGCTCCATGCGAAAGGCGCTGGAGTTGCTGACCACGGCGCAGCCCGCAGCGGCGAACTGCGGCTCGAGCTCGCGGGCGATACCGGCGTCGAGGGCTGCGAAGATCACACGTGGCGCGCCATCGGGCGAGGCGTTGGAGACCTTCATGGTCCGCACGCGATCAGGAAGGGGCGTTTTCAGGCGCCACTTAGCAGCGTCGCCGTATGCTTGTCCGGCGGAGCGGTCGGAGGCGGCGAGCCACGCCACTTCGAACCAGGGATGGTGCTCGAGCATCTGGATGAAGCGCTGACCAACAACTCCGGTCGCGCCAAGGATTCCAACGGAGATTTTCTGCTGCGACATTGTTGTGAGGAAAAATCAAGTTATATCACGACGGCCGGAGCAAACAGATAACCCAAAGGCAGTACCGATTTAATAGCAACACCGAGGAATCAAGTCGGTACTCAGGGGTTTAACGGTGGCGGCTGGCCGTTGCGGTAAGGTGCAGCGCTGCCACAATTTCCTTGGCGACCTTTTCGACGGTCTTGCCATGGGTATGGACGGTGAGCTCGGCTTTGCGATAGAAAAGCAGGCGTTGCATGTACAGAGCGCAGAAACGCTCGCCATCGGTGGCCAGAGGACGCATGTTTGCGTCAGTATGATCGGCCGCACAACGGCAGCGATCCAACAGTTCCTCGACCGCCAGTTCGAGAAAAACGACGTGCGCCCCCTGCCGCTGGAGAGCATTGGCGTTGCGGCGCAGCACGAAAGTCCCGCCGCCCAGCGCAATCACGGTTGGACCAGAGGTGTGCTGCAGAACCCAACGCAGGGCTCCCGACTCCATGCGGCGAAAGTACAGCTCGCCGTGAGTACGGAAGATTTCGCGAATCGGCTGATGGCAACGGCACTCGATTTCGCAATCGAGATCGAGAAAGCGCCAATGAAGCGCCTTGGCTAGGACGTGGCCGACGGTACTCTTTCCAACCGCCATAAAGCCGGTGAGCGCGACAATCGGCGGCAGCGTAGCTGCGGCGGTTTGCAATCGTCTGGCCATCAGGAAAACCGTGCGCATCGCCCACACGAGGTGGCCGATGGAAAATCATAAATCAGCCAGGTGAGCGGGAGAAAGGCTAGGGCCCCGCGGTCTACAATGCAGAAGCCTATGACTAGCAATGTGGATGGCGCGGAAGCAGCCTCTCCCAGGAGTCACTGTGCGCTGTATGTTGGCACGTCGGGGTGGGCATACACGATCTGGAAGCCCGACTTCTATCCCCAGAATGTCGCGTCGAAGAATTTTCTGAAGTACTACGCGACGCGACTCAATACCGTCGAGGTCAACTACACGTTTCGTCGAAGCCTGACGGAAAAGGCCGCAACCGGATGGATGGCGGACGTTGGGCCGGAGTTTCGTTTTGCGCTGAAAGCCAATCAATATATAACGCACATCAAGCGCCTGCAGAACGTGGAGGAGCCGATCCAGAGATTCCTCTCGACGCTGCAGCCGCTAGCGAAACAGCTGGGTCCGGTGCTGTTTCAGCTGCCACCAACCGCGCAGGCCGACGTCGCGGTGCTGCGGGATTTCCTGGCGCTGCTGCCGAGGAATTTCAAGGCGGCGTTTGAGTTTCGGCATCCGTCGTGGTTTTGCGAAGAGGTCTATCAGATTTTGCGCGAGCGCAATATAACGCTGTGCGTCGCCGAGACGGAGAAGCTGGACACGCCCGAGGTGCGGACGGCGAACTACATCTACTTTCGCTTTCGGCAACCGAGTTACTCGGCGGAGGATTTGAAGCGGCTGGGCGAGCGAATTGAGAAGTGCGTTGCCGATGGCTTGGAGACGTACGCGTTTTTCAAGCATGAGGAAGATCCAGGCTCGCCGCTGAATGCGGTGGAACTGCTGAATTCAGTTCGACGGAGCCTGCGTGCAGGCGACTAACGCTATTGCCGGCCGGTAAGGGAAAATCCTCGCTGTAGTAACATTCCTGTCATGGCTGTTGCTGATTTGCAGGTGGCGGTGCCGGCTAAGCCGAGTGCCGTCCGTTGGGTCGTGGGAATTCTCACAGGCATTGCCTTAACGCTCCTCATAATTGGTCTCACGTTGTGGGGTCTTGCCGGGTGGAGCGTATACCAACTCGCCGGCATGTTCCGTGGCGGATCGGCTCATGTCGTCGTCGATCAACCTACGGTGGTTCGGCAGGTGCGCGCCCTGCAACGCATCGAAACCGTGAGCTACAGCCTGGACAAGATCCTCAGCGGTGAGCGCGAAAATCCAATCCTCCCGCAATTTCTGGCCGGCGATCGCCTGTTGCTGGTTGCGCATGGCGAAGTGATCGCCGGGATTGACTTGTCGAAGGTCCGGCCAGGCGACGTGCAAGTCCACGGACGCAGCGTTTCGATTCGTCTGCCGGCCGGTGAGATTTTCACCGCCACCCTGGACAACGCCAAGACGCGTGTTTATTCACGCGATACAGGCCTGTTCTCGACACCAGATCCGAATCTGGAAGGCGAGGTGCGTGAGGAAGCTGTGCAGCAACTGCGCACAGCCGCGCTTGACGACGGCATATTGAAAACGGCTGCGATCAATGCCCATCAGCCCCTCAGCAGTCTGCTGGCAAGCCTCGGCTTTTCGAACATAGAAATACGCGAGTAACAGAATCTCATTCGCTATTCCCGGCATATCAGCTCTGACCTCATACTCATTTCGTGCAGAGCGCTAATCCCAATCTGCGGCTGCTGAGTTCGTTTCTCGACTATCTCAAGGTCGAGAAGGGTCTCGCGCCTCTGAGCGTTGCGGCCTATCGATCGGACCTGGAGCAATATGCGGGATACCTGTTGAAGCGCAAACGCGGCCTGCGCGACGCGCGGCGGCAGGAGGTACGCGACTTTCTGAACTCGCTACTGTCGAACGGTGTCGACGGGCGCAGCGTGGCGCGGAAGCTCTCGGCGCTGCGGCATTTCTACAAGTATCTGCTGCTCGATCGCTTCATCAGCGCCGATCCGACGCTGAACATCGACACGCCGCGGCAGTGGAAGGTGTTGCCGAAGTCGCTCGCTATCGATGAAGTCGAGACAGTGTTGCACGGTCCGGCCCGCTCGAAAGACGATCGCCTGTCGCAAACGCTTGCCGGTCGCGATCGCGCGATGCTCGAGGTGTTTTACGCGGGAGCGCTGCGGGTTTCGGAGATCGTGAATCTCAAGCTCGAAGATCTCAAGCTTGAGCTGGGTTACGTGTTGGTGCGCGGCAAAGGGGACAAGGAGCGCATTGTGCCTCTGGGGCGTACGGCGCAGGAGATTGTGCAGGAATATTTGCGAAATGCCCGACCGGTGCTGGCAGCGGGGAAGTCGTCGCCGTTTCTGTTCATTGCACGAGGAGCAAAAGGCATCACGCGGCAACGCGTGTGGCAGATGGTGAACGCTGCCTCGGCACATTCGCGACATGCCAGCCCACATATGCTTCGTCACAGTTGCGCGACGCATATGGTGGAGAACGGCGCCGATCTGCGAACGGTGCAAACAATTTTGGGGCACGCCGACATTTCTACCACCCAGGTATACACGCATTTGGCGCTGGATCGGCTGAATAAGGTTTACCGGCAGCACCACCCGAGGAGCAAGCAGCGCAAGGCAAGTCCCTCTGCGGCCAAAACCGCCTTGTGATCACAAGAATTAGGAGGAGGGCGCGGCTGAAGTTGCAACGCCTCTGCGGATGACAAAGCGTGCAGCGACAGTTATTGAGAAAGCGGTTGCGAGATTTATGCGCGCGCTGCAGGAGCGCAACGCGTCGGTGCACACGATCAAGGCTTATCGCACCGATCTGGCGCAATTCGCTGAGTACGTTGGCCCGCAGGTCTGGCGCGAGATCGATCACGTTCTAATCCGTGGATATCTGGTAAGCCTGTACGAGCGCGGCTTGAGCAAGACTTCGGTTGCGCGCGCGCTGGCGGCGCTACGGTCGCTGTACAAGTGGCTGGCGCAAGAGGGCGAGGTTGAGCAGAATCCGGCATCACTGGTTGCCACGCCAAAGCTGCCGAAGAAATTGCCGCGCGTCCCGACGATCGAAGAAGTCAACACCGTGCTCGATTCGGCGATGGCGGAGTGCTCGGCGTTTGCCGAGCGCGATCAGGTGATCCTTGAGTTGCTTTACGGCTGCGGCATTCGCAACTCGGAGCTGATCGGCATCAACCTCGATGACATTCGCTGGTCCAACGAAGTGATCCTCGTTCGCGGCAAAGGCCGAAAAGAGCGCTATGTGCCGTTTGGTGACTCGGCGAAAGCCGCTGTAGAAGCATATCTTCCAGGGCGACAGCGGGT
>JASHXK010000174.1 GCA_030043575.1 Terriglobales bacterium | reverse complement strand
GCAATCCGCCCGTCCTCGCCAAATTCGTAGAATTCGCCGCGCCAGAAGAATCGATTGCCGGTGAAGCTGCCCACCCAGGTGAAGAATCCCAGGAGATCACGCAGCGGATACAGCCAGCACAGCCACAGGCTGCGAGGATCGCGCAGGATCCCCCAGCCCACAATCGCCGACAAGAGGGTACGATTCAGCCAAGCCAGAGCGAGTAAGGCAATACCGACATACAGCTTGTGGTGATGGCCCAACCCCAGCAGCAGCGCCAGCAATCCGAATGGCATGGCATACGTCAAGCCTGAGCCAACGTGCCCCCATGGCCGCGAATAGCGGGTGCTCTTCATCCAGCGCAACTGATCTCCAAAGGTACGGCGCAGCGAGCGCACCGCGAGCACGTGCCCGACTTTGTAATGCGACAGCACGACCTGATACCCAGCCTCGGACACGAGATGGCCAAGCACGAAATCGTCGGAGTAGAAGTCAGCCGTTTCGCGCACACCACCGATGGCTTCGATCGCGTCGCGGCGCACGGCCATTGCCGCTCCCAGCGCAAATCGCATACCATCGACCATCTCCGCTACCATCACGCCCGCCGGCATCTCCACGGACATTCCCAGCGCCTCCAGTTGCGACCAGAGACCGCTGGCGGGAATGCCTTGATACAGACACGTCACCAGCCCAACCTTAGGGTTCAAAAGCGGAGGCATCACATTGCGCAGGAAATCGTGCCCCACCAGAACGTCGCTATCGCTGATCACCAGGTAATCGTTATCCGTAGAAGCGATCATCTTGGCCAGGGAAAATACTTTTGCATTAGGCCAGGACGGCTCGCCGGAAATGACGACCTGCGTGCGCACTTCGGGGTACTTGGCGCGCAGTCGCTCCACCACCACCAGCGCTTCATTGTCCCGGCTGCGAGCGCCAAAAATGATTTCGAAGTGGGGATAATCCTGACGAAAGAAACTCTCCAGCGTCGCTTCCAGCCGCGGCTCCATTCCATGCACTGGCTTGAGGATGGTAACCGGCGGCAGAAGAACGGCCGGCGCGGCCTGAATTTCCGCTTGCAGACGACGAGACATCCGCAGATAGCGCCGGATGGCCACCATCACCATTCCGAAAAAGACGGTCGAGGTGAGGGAACCGAACAGCGCTACGAACCACAAAATATTTCGCGCGGAATGCTCCAAATGACCGGCACTCGCCGTCAAAAAGGTCAGGACCATAGGAGAACTTTATTGTACCTTCTTAAGCAAACCAGCGACGCATTTTGGCAATTGTAACAACCTAGTGTGAAGCCGAGACAGACTGAATCGCGCCTACCACCTACGATGTGCATTGTAATATTCAGGTTGCGGGGATGGCCCAAACGCGGACCACACAAGCGGCCCTATTCACGATGGTCGGATAGAAACGCGGCCATGGCTGCCTGTCCCAAACTAATGCCGCCGTCATTCGGCGGGACCGCGTGGTTCGTCCAGATCGTCAGCCGCTGTGCGTCCAGCAACTCTCGCACATCGGAGAGCAGTAAATCGTTCTGGAAGACTCCACCGGAGAGTACAACCGTATTCAGTTCACGCTTGCTGCACAGTTCGCGAATCCCATTCGCCAACCCCTGAGCCACTCCCCGCTGAAAGGCTCGTGCTATGTCTCGGGGCTCGAGGCCGCGTTTCCGCTGCTCGGCAACTGCCAGGAGCAACGGACGAAAATCCAGTTCGCCATCTTCGAATGGGAAAGAATACGCCACTGTTGACACGCTCTTGCGAGCTTGCGCTTCCAGCCAAATTGCGGCTTGTCCTTCAAAGGTGATACCGCGGGTAAATCCCAGCAGAGCTGCGGCCGAATCGAAGAGCCGTCCGATCGAGGTGGTGGTGAAGCTGCGCACATCTTTCCGCACCAGCTCCAGCGCGTATTGATAGCGCGAAGTGAAGTTGAACGGCGCCGCCGTCACATCCGGTAATCCATCGATTTGCGCCAGAAATCCGGCAGCCGCCTGCACCGGATGCTGCGCCGCTGCATCTCCGCCGGGAAGGCTCGCGCACCGAAGATGCGCCACGCGTTCGAACCCCTCACGCGCGCTGCCGGCGAAGAACTCACCGCCCCAGATGCTGCCGTCGTCGCCGTAGCCGGTGCCGTCGCAACTCACTCCCAGAACGCACTTGTCCCACTCGCCATGTTCGGCCAGCACCGAAGCCACATGCGCACGATGATGTTGCACCGCAAGCTTCTCGGCTGAAGGAAGAGCGAGAGCATACGTTGTCGAGAAGTACTGCGGATGGGCATCATGGACAACCAACAGGTCGTCCCAGTTGACGTCGTACATCGCAGCGAGATCGCGAATGGTTTCCTGGAACGCCTGAAATGCCTGGTAGTGATCGAGATCGCCGATGTGCTGGCTGACGAACGCTTGCCCGTCAACCACCAGGGTTATGGAATTCTTGAGATCGGCGCCAACCGCGAGCAGCGGGCGAACGACTGGCAGGCTGGCCACCGCGCCGGGAGCATAGCCACGCGATCGTCGCAGAATGACCGGACCTAATGCGCCGACTCGCGCGACCGAGTCCTCGATACGTCGCGCGATGGGACGGTCACCCACAAGAAACGCATCCGCCACTCCCGCCAGCCGCTCGAAGGCGTCTTTCTCATCGTAGGCAATCGGCTCGCTGGAGCGGTTAGCACTGGTCATCACCAGAACATCCGGCGCGTCGGCCGCAAACAGCAGATGATGCACGGGGGTGTAAGGCAACATGACGCCGAGATCGTCGTTGTCTGGGGCGACGCCGGGCAGATCGGCTTTAGCAGGCGCCAGGACAATGGGTCGCCCGATGGATATCAGAAGCGCCTCGGCTTCGGAAGACAGCTCGACTATCGCTCGCGCCGCTTCCACATCCCTAACCATCACTGCGAATGGCTTTTCCTTGCGATATTTCCGCTCGCGAAGCGCGTTGACCGCAGTTGCGTTCTGGGCATCGCAGGCCAGGTGATATCCGCCGAGTCCCTTTATAGCGACGATGTGGCCTTCGCAAAGTAGCTGAACCGTGCGTTGGATAGCCTGGTTGTCGCTCAGCATACCGCTGGCATCTTTCAGCAGGTAGTGCGGGCCGCACCACGGACATGCCACCGGCTGAGCGTGAAAGCGGCGGTTTGCCGGATCGTGGTACTCGGCATCGCAGTATTCGTCGAGCGGCCACGGCTTCATCGTTGTGTTAGGGCGATCATAGGGAAGCGCAAGGATGACGCTGTAACGCGGCCCGCAATTGGTGCAATTGATGTAAGGATAGCCATGGCGACGATCAGCGGGATCGAACAGCTCACGCCGGCAGGCCTCGCATACGGGTAGGTCAGGCGAGATGCGAACCGTAGGCTTATCGCGCCGCTCACTCTCGCGGATGGTGAAGCCGGGTGCGCCGTTCGCTGCGGCAGCCTGGACTTCGATGGCAGAGATGGACGCTGCGGGCGGAGCCTGCGTGCGTATTGCGTCGATGAATGCCTGAAGGGCGGTTTCGCGAGCTTCGGCGTGAATTGCGACGCCGTCCTCGCCGTTCAAAACCCAACCCGAGATCCCGTGCTCGTGCGCTAACCGGTAGATGAACGGACGAAAGCCCACGCCCTGCACCACGCCGCGCACGTGAATCGAGCAAGCGAATTTCATTGCGTGCCCTCAAAAAAAGCGCCGTCGTCCTGCGCGGCCCTCAGACACGACCGTTCTCCGCGTCAATGTTAGCAATGACGAGAGGATGGGAACACTACTTTGCGGTGCAATGGGTGTCTCCGACAAGTAGCCTTATCGCCGAGACATCTGTATTCTGGTGCGTCTGCACAGGAGATATTGATGTTCGTTAGCATAACCCGGCGCCCGTCGTATGTTCGGCTATTCTTTCTAATTTTCATCCTCGTACTGTTTCCACTCAGCCTGATTTGCCAACAGCCCGGCAGTCTCTTTCCCGGACTACGCTGGCGCTCGATTGGCCCATTTCGCGGAGGCCGGGTTACGTCGGTGGCAGGCGTAGCCGGCGATCCCAATACCTACTACTTCGGCACCCCCGGCGGCGGAGTGTGGAAGACCATCGACGGCGGAAGCGTCTGGCATCCGATCTTCGACAGCGTGCCGGTGCCTTCGATTGGTGCAGTGACCGTCGATCCCTCGGCCGCCAACGTCATCTACGTTGGCACTGGCGAGCAGATGCCTGGCAAGGGCTTGTACAAATCATCCGATAGTGGCACGACCTGGACAAACATCGGCCTGGAGGACGTGCGTTACATTCAGGCCGTCATCGTCGACCCGCGAAACCCGAATACGATCGTCGTTGCCGGCAATTCTGTAGGCGTCGGAATCTTCTGGCGTCCGCTGGCAACCTTAGCGTGGACGGCTAATCGCGGCATCTTCCGGAGCCAAGACGGCGGCAAGACGTGGAAGAAGGTCTACACCAACGACGCGACCCTCGGCGTCGTTGACATGTGCTCCGACCCAGATGATCCCAGCACGCTGTACGCTTCGGTCTACCATCCCGGTTCAGGATCGGGGGCTAGCGCCGTGCCCGATACCTCCGACATCGTGAAGTCCAGGGATGGTGGCGCTACCTGGGCGCCGCTGGACGGCAAAGGTCTGCCTGACAAGGCGCGTGGGAGAGTCGGCATCGTAGTAGCTGCGGGAACCGGGGGACGGCGATTGTACGCGATTCTCGACCAGGGTCTCTTTCGTTCCGACGATGCCGGGGCCAACTGGTATCAATCGAGCAAGGACCCGCGCGTCATCGGTAGCCTTTACTTCAGCCGCGTCTTTGTCGACACAAAGAATCCCGACGTCGTGTACGTTGCGCAAACTTCGCTCTATCGTTCCACGGACGGGGGCAGAACCTTCGAGGCCTTCGTCGGCGCGCCCAGCGGTGACGACTTTCATGTTCTCTGGATCGATCCTCAGAGCTCAGCGCGCATGATCCTCGGCGTCGATCAGGGCGCGATTATCAGCGCCGACACCGGCAAGACCTGGACCTCCTGGTATAACCAGCCAACCGGGCAGTTCTATCACGTCTCCACCGACAACCTGTTTCCGTATCGCGTCTACGGAGCGCAGCAGGACAGCGGAACTGCGGGCGTTTTGAGTCGCAGCGATTATGGCGAGATTCTGCTTCAGGATTGGTACTCCATTGGGGGATTCGAGTACGCGCACATCGCGCCCGATCCGGCGAATCCCGATTACGTTTACAGCAATGGCTGGTATCAGTCGGTGGTGCGCTATGACAAGTCGACCACAGAAATTGCCACCGTGTTTGAGCGCGGGCAGAGGTATCGCGGCGCAAACATGCCGCCGTTGGTATTTTCGCCACAAGACCCGTCCGTGCTCTATCTCGGCATGCAAATGGTGCTCAAGACCTCGGACGGCGGCAAGAGCTGGCAGGAGATCAGCCCTGATTTGACCGGCTATGTGGAGAAGCAGCAGAAAGAAGGCGAACAGACCGCGCCCGGACTGGAGCATCCGGCGGCGCTGACGGCGCTGTCACCTTCGCCCCTGCAGGCAGGAGTGATGTGGGCGGGTACGAGCAATCGGCTGGTGCAGCTCACGCACGATGCAGGAGCGAAGTGGCAGAATGTCACTCCGCCGGGACTCAGCGCGCCTACCCAGATTCTCTACGTCGAAGCCTCGCATCATGATCCTGCGACCGCCTATCTCACGGTAGGTGGAACGCGTGAATCGACGCCTCCGGCCATATTCCGTACGCATGATTACGGCAGGACGTGGGAGAAGATCGTCAATGGATTTCCGAACGACGAAGGCGTGCGCGTGGTGCGCGAAGATCCGAAACGTAAGGGATTACTCTACGCCGGAACTGACACCACGGTCTTCGTCTCCTGGGATGACGGCGATCACTGGCAGCCGCTGACGCTGAATCTGCCGCCGGCGCCGGTCACTGATCTTACCGTTCATGGGAACGATCTGGTGATCTCGACCTTCGGGCGCAGCTTCTGGATTCTGGATGACGTCAGTCCCATTCGCGCCATGAATTCGACCATCACGACGACGAAGACTCATCTCTTTCCTCCCGCGACCGCCATGCGGGTGCGTTGGGACAATTACCAGGACACGCCGTTTCCTCCGGAGACTCCCGCCGGGGAGAATCCGCCCGACGGCGCGATCATCGACTACTACCTGATGAACGCGGCGAACAGCGACTTGACGCTAAAGATCTATGACGACAAGGGAGCAGAGGTCGCAAGCTATTCCAGCGTGCCCAAGCCGATCGACATTCCGCCGGCGAATGCTCCGGAATACTGGTTCGCTCCTCCGACTGCGCTGACAAAATCCGCGGGCGTTAACCGCTTCGTTTGGGACCTGCGCTATCCCGCTCCGGGAACTTTGCCCTACGGCTATTTCGGCGCTCTTTTGGGATACACCGAATACACTCTGGCCGATCACGCGGTCCCCAGCGACACGCCGCGAGTTCAGCCGCAGGGGCCGCTGGTCACGCCCGGCAAGTACACCGTCGAGTTGCAATATGCCGGTCAGACGTTGCGGCAACCGCTCACCATTGAATTGGATCCGCGTGTTCATGCTTCGATCCAAGACCTGACGGATCAGCGTGATGTGGCCTTGTCGGCCAGCCGCGGTCTCAGCACAAGCTATGACGCATATCATCAGGTCGCAGCGCTGCGGGACGCTCTTGCGGATCGGCAAAAGAATTCCCATGGCTCCGATCTCAAGCAGACTGCCGATACCCTCTCGAAGCAGATCGGAGTGCTTTTGAATGGGACGAAGCAAGCTCCTGGCTTCGGCCCCATCAACCGCGAACTGGCGCGGCTGATCTTTAGCGTCGAGAGTGCAGACATGCGACCGGCAGATACCGTGCGAACAGCTATTCAGCAGAACTGCGATGTGCTTGACAAGAACCTGATGCAATGGCAACAGCTCAACGCGAAGGACATCCCGGCGTTTAACGCTTTGCTTGCCACCAGCAAAGCACAGCCACTGCCAGTAACGACGGTCAGCATGAGCGGCTGCAAGTAGTGGGGACTTAGTTTCCGGAGGTTCTATCATGGAAGAGCATTACGGTTTCTTCCCGATGCGACTACAATCGCTGCAGCGATGAGCAGCTAACCGGCATATGATCAAAGCACTCGATCGTTACATCAAGGGCGACATGCACGGCATTCACTACGCGGTGAGCATGTTTATCGCCACCGTGGTGTTGTGGCTCTGCGTCCAGGCATTGGCGAAGGCCAACCCGGTCTGGGCCATCAGTTCCATGGTGGCCACCAGCGATCCACTGATGAAGACAGCGCTCATGATTCTGCGCTCGCGAATCATCAACACGCTGGTGGGATGTGCGATCGGGCTGGCATTCATTGCTCTTGGAGGTACGCGGGTGCTCATGCTGCCGTTGGCCTTGGCGGTCACGGTTCTAGTCTCGTCCTATCTCGTCCGCATTCAAACCATGTGGCGGCAGGCGCCGATCAGCGCGGCGTTCGTCATTGCCGCCGGATTCGAACACCACTCGCGAATCAACGGACTTAAGGCGGGCGTGCAGCGCATGGGTGAGGTCATATTCGGTTGCGTTGTCGGACTGGCCGCAGCGTGGCTGGTGTCCGTCGTCTGGCCGTTACCGGACCCTGCCGCCGCTTCTGCGGCCACTCCCGTTCCTGGGACAGCTCCCACCGCGAGTAGCGCAGCTGTCCCGGACTCGAAGACCGCCCAAACAACTTCGGACTAATCCCGCTTAACTTTTACACCTGTTGCGCATTGCAATTACCCGGCGTTGAGGAGGTTGGCGCATTTCCCTACCTCCGTTTATTCTGGGTCTTCTGCTGCATCTCACTGTAAGCCCTCAACCGCATGCCAGAATCCCGACGCCTCAAGCTGTGGAGAATTCGCCTGCTGATGTTCCTGGCCGTCATCGGTCCGGGATTCATTACGGCGAACGTCGACAACGATGCGAACGGGATCTATACCTACTCCGCGGCCGGTGCGCAGTTCGGCTACTTGCTGCTGTGGACCATTATTCCCGTAACCCTGTCGCTGATCGTGGTCCAGGAGATGTCAGCGCGTATGGGTGCCGTTACGGGCAAGGGGCTTAGCGATCTCATCCGCGAAGAATATGGTTTGCGGATAACCTTCTTCATGATGTTGGGGCTGGTGATCACCAACTACGGCAACGTCGTTGGCGAATTCGCCGGTATCGCCAGCAGTCTGGAGCTGTTTCACATTTCTCGTTACATCAGCGTCCCGGTCTCCGCGGTGGTGGTTTGGTCGCTGGTGGTTAAGGGCACATATAAGAGCGTCGAGAAGGTTTTCCTGGCGGCGTCTTTCTTTTACTTTGCTTACATCATCGCGGGCATGCTGGCAGGTCCGAGCTGGAAAGAAGCCTTCGTTGCGACCTTCAAACCTCCGCAATCGGGCGCCTTTCACGACTCGTCGTACATTTACATGCTGATCGGCGTGGTGGGGACGACCATCGCTCCGTGGATGCAGTTCTATCTGCAATCGTCGATCGTGGAGAAGGGAATTACTCCTCGTGAATACAAGGCATCGCGCTGGGATGTCATCATCGGATGCCTGTTCACGGATATCGTCGCATGGTTCATTATCGTGGCCTGCGCGGCGACGCTTTACCTCCACGGCGTCCGTCAAATTCGCGACGCCGCCGATGGCGCACAGGCCCTGCGTCCTCTCGCGGGCGACTACGCCTACATCCTCTTTGCCGCCGGGTTGTTCAACGCGTCCTTGTTCGCGGCTTCCATCTTGCCGATTTCGACTGCCTATACCGTCTGCGAGGGCCTGGGCTTCGAGTCGGGTGTAGGCCACAGGTTCAAGGACGCCAAGGTTTTTTATTGGCTCTATACGCTGCTGTTGATTGCGGGGGCCGCCGTCATCCTTCTGCCCAATGTTCCCCTGGTGAAGATCAGCATTCTTTCCCAGGTAGTAAACGGCGCCGTGCTGCCCTTCGTGCTGATCTTCATGCTGCTGCTCATCAACAAGAGCGAATTGATGGGCCAGTACATCAATGGCACATGGTTCAACATCATCGCCTGGGGCACGGCGGTCATCATGATCGGATTGACGATCGCCTGGTTCGTTACCGCGGCCTACGGCTAGCAAGGCCGAAGACCGCGGACTCGCCCACAACACGCTTTCTATGATTATTCTCATTATGGGCGTGGCCGCGTCCGGCAAAACAACCGCCGGCCGCGCTCTGGCCGAGCAACTGCATTGGCGCTTTGTCGACGCTGACGACTACCACTCGCCAGCAAACATTGCCAAGATGCGCGCTGGTATTCCTCTTACCGACGAAGACCGCGCGCCGTGGCTGCAAGCCCTGCGCAGCGCAATTCTTTGCTGGATCGCGGCCGGCGAGAACGTAGCTCTTGCGTGCTCGGCATTGAAAGCATCGTATCGCGACATTCTTATTGTTGGTCCTGAGGTGAAGTTGGTGTACTTGCGTGTCACGGAAAAACTGGCCGCCGCACGACTCGCTACTCGTCGTGGCCACTACATGAACCCAGCACTGCTGCATAGCCAGTTCGAGACGCTGGAAGAGCCGCGCGACGCATTGACCATCGACGCCGGCCAATCTACGGAGCGAATCGTAGCCGACATTCGCCGTGCATTTGCGGTATAGTTCACCCTTTGCTGCATCTAAAGTAAGTGCTCGATGCCAACTCGCCACACCGTACGAAATCTGATTTGGACAGCACTGGCCTTTCTTGCCGTTGTTTCTATTGTCCTCATTTATCTACTCACCGTCCCCGCGCCGCTGGAGCGCTATCTGCAAGGCCGGATGCTGCTTGCCCTGCGTCAGCACTACAACGCTGATGTACAAATCGAAAACCTGCACGTCACGCTGCTGCCTGAGTTCTACGCCACCGCCGACAACTTCGTGCTGCCCAACCGTGGCGGGCCTGATCTGCCGCCCCTGATCACCGTCAAGCACGTTACGGTGCGGGCAGGTGTCCTCGAGTTGCTGCGGACGCCGGTGCATCTCAGCTGGCTGAGGTTGGACGGTCTTGTGATCCAGGTGTCGCCTAAACGCGATCGCCCGCCCGCGGCTGCAGTGCTTCCCTCGCAATCCAAGCACCACATTCACCTGGCCAACTTCGTCATCGACAAGGTGGATGCCGACAATACGGAGCTCTACATCCTGCGCAAGGACCCTAAGCGGGAGCCCATGGAGTTCGAGCTTCGCCGGCTGACGCTGCATAGCGCGGGCATTGGCCAGCCCATGAAGTTCACCGCGCAGCTGACCAACCCGACTCCGCCCGGCCTCATCGAAACTGCCGGTCACTTCGGACCGTGGGACTTCGACGATCCTTCCGGTACCAAGGTCGATGGTCACTACACGTTCCACAATGCTGACCTCTCGGTGTTTAACGGCATTTCTGGGATTTTGTCTTCCGTCGGCAATTATCAAGGCATCCTTCACAACATTGTTGTAGATGGAACCACAGACGTCCCGGATTTCCAGCTCGACCGCGGTGGCCAACCCGTTCATCTCACCACGCAGTTTCATGCGATTGTCGACGGCACCAATGGCAATACCTATCTGCAGCCGGTGAACGCACACTTCCTCAACACCGACATCGTCACCAACGGAGAAGTCGCCAGCAAGCCGGGTGAAAAGGGCAAGACCATCGCACTGAAGGTCGATATTCGCAAGGCGCATATTCAGGATGTAATGGCCTTGGCGGCCAAGTCTGGTCCAGCAGCGCTGACCGGACGCCTCGAGTTGAACGCAGGACTGGTGTTGCCCCCGGGCAAAGTGCCGGTCCTACAGAAGATGCGGCTCAGCGGCAGGTTCCACATCTACGACGCCCGATTCACCGTCGACAAAGTGAAGAATGCGATTGACGGACTGAGCCGCCGTGGCCAAGGCAAGCCTGACGATACCAGCATTACCAACGTGCCCGCGGATTTTGCTGGAGACTTCTCTATGGGTGACGGCACCCTGAGTTTCAGCAAGTTGCAATTTCAGGTGCCAGGCGCCCAGGCGCAGATACAAGGACGGTACGGGCTGCAGACCGAGCAGATCAACTTCGTGGGAGATGTGCGATTGACGGCGACGGTCTCACAAACCATGACTGGATCGAAGCGCGTGCTGCTGGCGCCACTCGATCCTCTGTTCAGCAAGCACGGCGCCGGCACCTACCTGCCAGTTGAGATTGCAGGCACGCGGCAACATCCCGAAATCAAGCTGCAGTTGAAGAAAGTCTTCTAAGCCGCACAATTGTTGGCTAGAAACACGCTGACCCATCGCGATTCAGGAAAGGCTTGCTGTCGAATTCGCGACGGACGCCCGCAACACAAATCTCCGTCTCTGACGTTGAGCCAAGTCAAGCCCTAATCGCTACTGGGTTTGTGGTGGCGCGGGACGTGGCGGTTGCGGAGGCTTCGGACCCGGCGGCTTTGCTCCCGGCTGGGCCTTCGGAGGCGCAAGGATCAGGTGGAGCGTGTTGCCTTCTTGCCGTGGACGGAACTCCACGATGCCTTTGTCGCCGATGTCGGTAATCAGCCGTTCGAGAATCTCGCGGCCGAGTCCCTGGCGTGTCATCTCGCGTCCGCGAAAGAAAATGGTGGCCTTCACCTTGTCGCCTTCGCCTAGGAAGCGCAGCACGTGATTCTTCTTGGTCTCGTAGTCGTGATCGTCCACGTTGATGCGGAACTTCACTTCCTTGACCGTGATCTGGTGCTGGTGCTTCTTGGCTTCGCGCTCGCGCTTCTCCTGCTGGTACAGGTATTTCCCGTAGTCCATGATGCGGCAAACAGGAGGTTGTGCGGTGGGCGAGACTTCTACCACGTCGAGGCTTTTTTCGCGAGCAATTTTGAGCGCTTCGTAGGGCGGCATGATGCCAAGCTGGTTGCCCTCATCGTCGATGACGCGAATCTCGCGTGCACGAATGCGCTCATTCGTGCGGATAAAACGTTTATCGATACAGTCCTCCGCTGTAACTGCTAGTCAAGTGGAAGTATAGCATGGGGTTCTGGGTGAAGCGGCGCTGCAGCGCTGCGCTAGATGCTCTCTGTGTGCTCTCTATATCCTCTATCTCTTGTCATCCCAAGCAAAGCGTCCCCCTGTTCTTCCGGCCACCGAAGCTGCGATGGGGCCGACGCGTAGTCGAGGGACCTGCTTTTGGCGCGAGTGGGATAGCCGCCTTGGGCAAACAGCAGGTCCCTCCACTCGCCCGGCCTGTTCTGCGAACAAGCTGGGCTCGGTCGGGATGACAAACAAAAACAGGGAGTGTTGATGGCGCAGCTAAAGCAACGCCCCTTCAAAGTCGCGTAAGGGACTTTCACTATTGAGCAGGCTATCTTGTTGCACAACGCTGATTACGGCGTTGATGCGTTGATTCGCGGGATGCTCTCCCCGCACCTTCAACTTCAGGTAGTTGTCGGTCAGCGCTTCCGTGTACTCGCCGTCGAAATGCGTTAGCGTGATTGCTTCCACTTCTCGCCCGACGAACGACTCCATGAACGCGTGCCTTTTTTTCGCTGCCAGTTCGCGCAACACGCGATTGCGTTCCCGGGCGACTTGCACCGGCACTTGATCCGGCATGGCTGCCGATGGCGTTCCCGGCCGCGATGAATAGGTGAAGACATGCAGATAGGTGAATGGGAGCTGATCGATCAACGCGCGCGTCTGCTCAAAGTCGTCATCCGTCTCGCTAGGGAAGCCGACCATCACATCCGCGCCGATCGCGGCATCGGGCATTGACTGCCGGATTCGTTCAATGCGATCGGCGTAATGCCATGGCCGATACTTGCGGTGCATCTTGCGCAGGATCTTGTCGCTGCCCGACTGCATTGGCACGTGCGCGTGCTTGCAGATTCGCGGCGACGATGCGACCAACTCGATCACTTCGGCTGTCCAATCCATCGGCTCGACCGAACTGATGCGAATCTTCTCGATCGTCGTCCGCTTCAGAATCGCGCGCAGCATCGCAGCGAAACTTGTTCGCGGAGTCAGTTCGCGTCCCCAGCGTCCGAGATTGATGCCCGACAGAACAATCTCGCGATAACCGCTGGCAATCAGATCATCGACTTCGCGAACAATCTCCTCCAGCTTCAACGACCGGCTCTTGCCTCGCACGTGCGGAATAATGCAGAACGAGCAGCGATTGTTGCAGCCATCCTGGACTTTCAGATTGGGTCGCGTTTTCTCCGCCGATCCGTCGAACACCGGCGCAGCCATCAGTTCGGTATGAGCGAAGATGTCGCCAACAACCACCTTCGGGGCGGTTACGCCAATGTGCGTCAAGGGAACAAAACCGGGCGCGTGGGGTAGATAATCCGCTAGTTGATGCTTGTGGGAGTTGCCGACAACCAGGCTGACGCCGGGAATCGCCGACAATTCCTCCGGCGCGCGCTGTGCATAGCAGCCCGTCACCAGAATCCTTGCCCTAGGATTCTCGCGATGGATGCGGCGAATGGCGGAGCGCGCGTCCTGATCCGCGGCAGCGGTGACGGTGCAGGTATTCAGGACGACGACTTCGGCCGTGGTTGCATCGACGGCGCGTTCCAACCCGCGATCGCACAGTTGCCGCTCGATTGCCGCGCCATCGGCCTGCGTTGCGCGGCAGCCGAAGTTCTGCACGTGATACGTCGCCACAGGCTTATTATACTGGCGTCACCGCCGCTGCTTTGCGCGTCTCACCGGAACGGGTGTACGATCAGGATCGGCGGATGGCAAAATCAGACGATTGATAATCGGTTCAGCAACTGCAGGCGCGAACGATGCATCTTAGTGAGCCGCCGTTAAGGATAGCGGCTGCTCTGGAGTTCCCCATGAAACGTCGCATTCTGCTAGTCGATGACGAGTTGGCAATCCTTCTCACGCTGCGCGCGATCCTGGAGATGAACGGCTTCGAGGTCGACACCGCTGCTTCCGCCAAGGAGGCGCAGGCGAAGCTGAAGAACGGCGTTTACGAGATGGTCATTACCGACATGCGGATGGAGAACGAAACCTCGGGCTATGACGTCATCCGCGCAGCTCGCCAGCAGCCATATGACCCCGCGACTGCACTGCTCACCGCCTACCCGTCGCTCGGCAACGAGTGGAAGAGCAAAGGAGCGCAATCGCTTCTCGTCAAGCCGGTCAATACCCCCGAGCTGCTCCGGCAACTGGAAGCATTGCTGATCACACATCAGGACCAGAAGATGCTGGCGCAGAAGAGCGGTATCAAGAAGGCCGCGATAGCGGACAGCGCCATAGCCGACCGGACTGCGTCGATCAAGAGAGCCGAGTAGCTTTTGGTCCGCACGGCGGCATCGTTCAGACATTAACAAGGAAGATCAAGCGGTGGTCATGGCTGAATGATCGCCGCGTTTGGTTTTTTACGGGCTGAAACGGCTATCGGCTGTTGGCCTGCGATTGTCCGGTCGATGGCAGTTGTGGCAAGGGAAGAAGCCAAAGTTGTGCCGGATCCAGATACGCTCCCTGCCAGCGCACCGCGGTATGAAGATGCGGGCCGGTAGCCCGGCCGGTCGCACCCGACAATCCAATCTCCTGTCCCTTTTCTACGTTATCGCCCTCGCTGACTTCGAGATGGGAAAGATGCATGTACAGCGTATAGAACTGCTGTCCATGATCGATAATAATGCAGTTGCCTTCGTAAAACAGCTCGCGTGCCAGCACCACTTCGCCAGAGTTCGCAGCCCTTATCGGTGAGCCCGGCTTGGCGTGGTAATCCAGACCACGATGAACGCTGGCAAGCTTGCCGTTGAACGTGCGCCGCGTACCGAAGCCTTCCGAAACAGCCGTGTCAATTGGCGGAATGAATTTGCCAGACCACTCCGGCTCAGCGATCTCGTGAGAAAACGCCGCGTCCTTGATTTTCTTCTCGTCCTCGATGCGGCGCAGAGTCTCCGCGTCAGGCTGCACGAACTTCTCCGGCACGGTCAGCTTCTCGGTCTTGTAATGGCCGATGTGGACGACGATGATTTGCTGCTTGTGAACAACTGCGCCATTGGCGAGCGTAGCTTCCAGCGAGAGCTTGTAGCTCCCTGGCTTGGCCTCAACATCGACTCCAGCCAATCCGTACCAAGCATGATGTCCGCTGGAGGAGAAGAAAGTAATCTGGTGTCCCATCCAGTCGCCGCGCAAACTCCCAATCGAGCCAGCGGCATCCACACGGAACAGACAAGGAGATCCGGCAGCGACAGTGTCGGGAAGCCATGAAACCACCAGCGACTTCGAACTCGCTGCGGTTGGGATTCCTACTGCGAGGAGCATCGCCAGTGCGCCCAAACTTCTCAGCAACAGAGAGATCTTGCGGTACAAACAAAGCCCCGGCAATGTCTGATGGATTGGCAAAGACACAGCGTCCCGCCGCCTCCGCAATGGCAAGCAGGAGACGCTATAGTATGACTCAAATGCGGCTGGTCAGGCAGTAGCGGCACTGGTGCGCCGCTGCTGGAAACATTCCCGACAGAAGACTGGCCGGCCTTGCGTGGGTTTGAAGGGTACGGTGGTCTCCTTGCCACAACCGGAACAGTTGGTGCGTGTTTCCACCTTGGTATAGCCTCCGGTGGCCGTAGGTCCCAATGTGGCAGCGCGCTTTGTCTTACAGGTTTTGCAGCGTTTGGGCTCGTTCTTGAATTGCTTATCGTGGAAGAAAAGCTGTTCTCCCGCTGTAAACACAAAGTCAGCCCCGCAGTCGATACATTTCAGTACCTTGTCCTGGAATTCCATGGAGAGTTGCTCCCTTCAGCCCGCGACTCCCAAGCACACGGACGGGGTCAACTTGCGACTGAC
>JASHXK010000173.1 GCA_030043575.1 Terriglobales bacterium | reverse complement strand
AGTTCGAGTTCCAGCGCGAGCGGCTCGAAGGCCGTGTCCTTCACCAGCACCTCGAAGCCGAATTGCAGCGAGTCGGGATCGACACCGGACAACTCCCCAATCTTAACGCCGACCTTGGCGATGTGCGAGCCGGGATGGCGCGCGGCTTCCTTTTCGACGGATTCGAGGATGGAGGCGGCGATGCCGAGCTCGTGCATGGAAAACCTTTTTCACCACAGAGACACAGAGGCACAGAGAAGCAGTCAGGAAAAAAGCAAACGAGGCACCGTCGGGTCTTCTATCAGAGCCCTTGAACATCGGTCATCCAGCGAGCCGAACTCTAAAGATCCTCTGGAAAGAATTTTCTCTGTGCTTCTGTGCCTCTGTGTCTCTGTGGTTAATCACCCCTGATTGTCCGTAATCGGACAACCCTGCGGCTCTTGAACCAACTTCATCATAGCCCGTTGGTGTTTTTCGCATAATGACGTTCATTTTCCGGAAACATCTTGGCGCGGATTTCGTCTATCACAGCGTAGGTGCAGCTCGTCTTCGTTTTATAAGCCCGGGTCCCCAACTGGCTGGGGTAATTGGGGTCAACGCAGAAACAGGTAGCGCACCATGGCTCAGGAATTCGCTCCCACCGCGAGCGCCAAGCTTTCGGCAGAGTTTGGCAAGCGCCGAGGTGTGTCCGCACGGCGCAGCCCCGTCTTCGACAAAATTAAAGAATGGACGCGCATCTGGGCGATCGGCTTCGTGCTTTGGACGGTGCTGGCGTTCCTGGGCGCGGCGGGCACGCATGTCTACACGGCGTCGGTTGGCGGGCCGGAGAGCTGGGCGCAGCTGCTGGCCTGGTACATGGCGATCTCGGCGGTATGGTCGGTGATGACCCCGCCGGTCTACGCGCTGTCGCGGCGCTTCATCTTCGAGCGCAGCAACTGGAAGATGGTGCTCCCGCTGCACATCATCGCCAGTATCGTTCTCACCTGCATCGCCGCATCGATCATCGTCTGGCTTGAGCCGTACGTCACCTGGACGCCGGAGGCGCACGTTCCGTTCTTCCCGCACATGCTCTCGCGCGCCTTCATGGACATACAACGCTACTGGTACATCCTGCTGATCACGCAGGCGATCGACTATTACGGAAAATATCGCGAGCGGGAATTGCAATCGTCGCAGCTGGAGGCGCAACTGGCCCACGCGCAGCTGGAAGTCTTGAAGATCCAACTGGAGCCGCACTTCCTGTTTAATACGCTGAACTCGATTGCGGCGCTGGCGCGCAACGACGGTCCCGCGGCCGAGAACATGACGCTGCAGCTGGCCGATCTGCTGCGCTTCTCGCTGGACGCGATGGGCGTGCATGAGGTTCCGCTGAGCCGCGAGCTGACGATTCTGCAGAAGTACATCGACATACAGCAGACGCGCTTTCAGGACCGGTTACAGGTGGAGATGGACATCGCCGGCAACACGCTGAGTGCGCTGGTGCCGAACATGATCCTGCAGCCGCTGGTGGAGAACGCGATCCGTCACGGCATTGGGCCGCGCCGTGCGCCGGGCATGATTCGCGTGTGCACGCGCCAGGTGTTTGATGAACTGTGGATGGAGATCAGCGACAACGGCATGGGGCTGACGCGCTTTGGCGGCGCGGTTCCGCCCGAAGGCGTTGGCCTGCGCAATACGCGCGCGCGGCTGCTGCAGCTTTACAACCACGATCACCGATTGACCCTGGAGGACGCGGCGGGCGGAGGCTGCGTCGTCAAAATTCACATTCCATTTCGAACTCATTTCGAGGAGGTCCGTACCAGCGATGCCCATTCGAGTGTTGCTTAGCGATGATGAAGCTTTGGCGCGCGAGCGGCTGCGCAGCCTGTTGGAAGAAGAGCCTGACATCGAGATCGTTGCCGAGTGTGGCGACGGCAAGTCGGCGATTGCGACGATCAAGCGCGAGAAGCCGGACCTGGTTTTTCTCGACATCCAGATGCCGGAGACGGACGGCTTTGGCGTGGTGTCGGCCTTGGGCGCCGAGAACATGCCGCTAACCATCTTCGTCACCGCCTACGATCGCTATGCGATGAAGGCGTTTGAGGTACATGCGCTCGATTACCTGCTGAAGCCGGTGGTGAAGGATCGCTTATCGGAAGCGCTGGATCATGCGCGGAAACAGTTGCAGCATCCGTCGGAGGCGATGTTCCAGCGGCGCGTGCTTGACCTGCTTGGGGATCTCGACTCGCGGCAGAACGCGCCGCAGCGCATCGTGATTAAAGCCGACGGCGAGATTGTTTGTTTGAAGCCGGGTGAGATTGACTGGGCCGAGTCGGCGGGCAACTACGTTTGCCTGCACGTCGGCGGCAATACGCACATCCTGCGGGAGACCATCACGTCGCTAGAGTCGCGGTTGGGGCATCGGCAGTTTTTGCGGGTGCATCGGTCGACGCTGGTGAATGTCGATCGGATCAAGACGCTGCGGCCGTCGCTGTATGGGGATTATGCGATTCTGCTGCGCGACGGCACGAAGCTGACGTTGAGCCGCGGGTTCAGGGAGACGGTGTTGAAGAGGTTGGGGACGGCGTAGAGAGGCCGCTTTTCGCTCTTCGCCGTTCGCTCTTCGCTTTGAGTTCGTTGGTTTTCGGGTGCCCGGGTTAGCCCAACCGATGGGCGAACCTGGGGCGCTAGGCCTGGACGCCGGCCTGGAAAGACCAGCACTATCCCCTCATGCGAACAAATTCATCTGCTCGTCCTCCATCGGCGGATGGGCGCTCTGGCTGCGCGAACTGAATTCGCGACTGATGCCGTGCTTCTTGCGCAGGGCTGCCATCAATTCCGACAGGCGCTTGCTATAGGCTTTGCTGACGAACGCCTTCTGGCCGAAGCGCTTGCGATATTCTTCCACCAACGCCGGAAACTCCTTCTCCAGAAACGGCAAAAACACGCTGGCTGAACACGGCTTCAGGAACAGCGCATTGGCGTAGATGTACTTTCCGCCGGCTTCCTTGGTTGCGCGTACTAAACGATCCAGAGCCGCAGGTTTATCGGTGATGCCGGGCAGCACCGGGGCGCAGATCACGCCGGCGTTGAGTCCGGCGGCGCACAGTTCGCGGACCGCATTGAGGCGGAGGTCGGGACGCGGGGCTCGCGGCTCGAGAATGCGGGCCAGCTTCACATCCAGCGTGGTGACGGTGAGATTCACGAAGAGGGAATTGTGCTCGGCGACGCGGCGCAATAGATCAATGTCGCGCGTGATTAAATCCGACTTGGTGACGATGCCGATCTGCAAGCCATGATGGATCGCCAGCTCCTCCAGCACGCCGCGCGTGACTTCGTAGCGGCGCTCCGCCGGCTGATACGGGTCGGTCGCGGTGCCAATCGCGATCTCCTCGCCGCGTTTCACCTTCTTCAGGTCCTGGCGCAGCAGCCACGCGGCCTGCTGTTTGACGTAGATCTTCCGTTCGAAGTCGACACCCTCGCGCATCTCCATGAACTCGTGGGTGTAGCGCGCGTAGCAGTATTTGCAGGCGAATTCGCAGCCGCGATAGGGATTGATCGTCCAGTCGAACGGCACGCGCGCCGAGTTGCAGCGATTGAGCAGCGAGCGCGAGGTCATGGTGAAGTACTCGACCAAATGCCCCTGGCGGATAGATTCGCCCTGCGCCGCCAGCTTGGCGATGCCAACCAGCGGAGGGGATTGGTCTTCGAGTTGTAGGAGGGCGGGGTTCACTACTTTCGTCTTTTGTTCGCTTCAATGGGATGCTAGCGCGATCGCGGCGGTTGCGTCAACTCCTTTTCGACAACGGCCGCCAACGATGCAAACCGGCGTGGTTTCCCGCCATCCAACGCAGTGGCAGAGCACGACTCATCTCAGAGTTAGGGGGCGTTTTATGAGGGACCACAAATACATTGTCGATACTTTGGAGAAGTTGGTTGAAGTTTGCCGTGATGGGCAGCAGGGCTATCGAGAGGCGGCCGAGCACGTGAAGGATCATCAACTGAAGAAGCTGTTGAGCGAAGTCAGCCTGGAGCGCGCCAGGTTTGCCGGCGATCTGGAAAATGAAGCAGTTCGCTGGGGCCAACCGGATGTCGATCGCCGCGGGAGCGCAATGGGTGCGGTGCATCGCGGATGGACCGAATTGAAGGCCAGCCTGGGCGGCGGCGACTCCGCTATTCTTTCCTCGATGGAGTCGGGCGACACTTACGCCCAGGACCAGTACGACGAAATCATCCGCAACGGCAAGCTGCCCGACGATATTCTGGGCATCGTCCGTAATCAGGCGCAGGCTATTGTGGGAACGCTGGACCGCATTCGCGCGTTGCGCCAGCACCGCAAGGCCGCGTAGTCAGCGGCTGACGTCGCGCTGCGCCCATAACCGCGTCATTTCAAGTTGTGGGCAAGAAAATCTGTCGTTATTTTCTCCGCTTTCGCCGCATCGTCGGCGCGATAGCTTTTTTCATTATTGGGATTCTCGAAGCCGTGTCCCGCTTCAGGATAAATGTGAATTTCAACTTTCTTGTCGAGCGCCTCCAGCTCCGATTCGAATTTGTGGACATCGGCAACGGGAATGCCCTGATCCTCGCCGCCAAAGATACCGAGAATTGAGGCGCGAATTTTGTGCAGGTTGTTCTTGTCGGTCGCCAGATGGCCATAGTTGATGACCACGGCCTTCAGTTTGGGATCGGCGATGGCGAGATCGAGCGCATATCCGCCGCCCATGCACCAGCCAATGGCGCCGACACGCTTGCCGATAACACTATCCAGCGAACGCAGGTAAACAGTTGCTGCCAGCAGGTCGCGAGCGGCGCGGTCTTCGGGAACGCCGCGCATGATCTCGTGTGCCTGATCGGGAGTGGTGGCGACCTGGCCGCGATAAAGATCGATGGCCAGCGCGACGTAACCCTCGTCGGCGAACTTCGAAGCTTGCTGCTTGACCCAATCGTTCAAGCCCCACCATTCATGAATCACTACCAGCGCGGGAAACGGGCCATCGCCCTTCGGCATATAAAGCAGCCCTTGGACGGTCTCGTCGCCGCTTTTGTACGACACCGATTGCGGCTCGGCGGCAAACGACGACAAAGCAAGGAAGCAGATCAGGGCGGTCAGCAATAGGGTTCGCACAGAAAACCTCCGGCCAACAGCGTAGCAGCAAGGCGCGTATCCTGCATCTCAACGTCGCCCTGTTCTAAAGCCGGTCATCCCAGCCGAGGCCTACCTAGTTCACAGAAAAAGCGAGACGAGCGGAGTTTGACCTGCTGTGGCCTTCGACTATTCGGCGGTGGTATTGGGAACCGGGGAGTGGATCTTGCGCAAGAGTTCCTGATAGCCAGGTTCTTGGATCAAAGTAAGCAAGCTCAGGTTCTGGCGGATCATCAGAAATACCGCATTGTGTCGCTCATAGTCCTCGCGGAGCAACTGAAGGGCTTCGTCTTTCTTGCCCAGCTGTGCACACGTGATCGCAAGCAAGGTCCCGGGAAGTTTCCCTTCGGCGTAGAACTTCTTCTGGCTCAGGTACAGGCCAAGCAGCAACCCGCGCTCTCCATCCTGCCGAAAACCCGCTCTGGCAGCCGCGGTGGTGGCCTTCAGTACTTCATCGTGGCTCACCTCCGCCACCCGCTCGCTTTGCTGGAGAAAGTCCGGATAGTCGCGGAGGCTCAAATACATCTCGGCGAGGTAGCGGTGGGGCGAGAGGAACTCCGGATCGGTGACCGCCACTTGCCTGACCAGTTCGAGTCCCGGCTGAGTTTGTCCCGCATGAAACAACATCAGGCCCTTGTCGGCCAGGATGGCGTGAGAAGCGGGATCCAACTCCTGCGCGCGGTCGATTTCACGTAGACAGATAGGATACCAACCCGGGGCGGCAAAGGCGTTGGCGAACCAGAGACGCGCGAGAGGATCGCGCGGATTCAGTGCGATGGCGCGCCGAAACTCTCGCTCGGCAGCTGCAAAATCCCAATTGCCCCAGACCTCATCGAAGGCGAGAGAGCGATGGGCTTCGGCGAGCGAATCGTCCAGTTCGATCGCCTTCTTCGCGGCGGCAATCGCCCGTTCATAAGCCTCATTCTGCGGCATCGTGGTGTACTCGCGCAGCAGATTGTAGGTATCGGCCAGTCCGACATAGGCCTGAGCGTTGCCGGGATCGTGCACGATGGACTGCGTGAAGTAGTCCAAAGCGCGGTTCAAGCTTTCGGGCGTTCTCTTGTTCCACTCGAAACGTCCGCGCAGGTAGAGCTGGTGGGCGAGCTCTCTTTCGGGGTCGGAAATGTCGGCTGAAGATGTAGTCTTTGCCGGCGAGGGATCAAGAGAAGATGAATGTGTGCTGGTGGTGCGGGATTTAAGAAAATGCGCGAGAAGCAATACTGTGCTAACGGACAGAACGCCATAGGCAACGATGTGCCACAGCCGCGACTGCGCTTTCGAATCCCAGCTCGCGTGTACGCCGGAGATATTGGCGGACGCTTCTATCGGAGGTTTCCCGGTGCTTACTCCATTTTCATTCTGGAGACCATTTTCCTGGGATGAGATCGGTTCTTCCGGCTTGCGGGACAGCAGCCACTCGTCCAGCTCCGCGGTGAAGGCGTAGACACTGCCGTGTCCGTGACCAGGCACGTGATGAACCGGCAGAGAGCGCTCGCTCTCCCACCGTTTCACGGTGCGCTCACCCCTACCTAAATAGTCAGCAATTTCCTTCCAGGAGTCGAGGCGGGCACGGGCACGCCGCGCCGAGACAGGACTTCCGCTGCCGTAGGGAGCCAGTGGCATGAGATGGCCCGCCTTTGCCTAAGACGGCATTTGTATCGGAGGAAGAACAGCACTCATTATAGGCCGAGCTCGAAAGTACGAAGAATGTTTGTCGAGGTTGAGCAGCGTTTCAGTTTCAAACTGGGACTCTGCCGGAGGCTGTGGTCTGTCATGCCTCCGCGTGTGCGTCTTGCGCCGGTCACCGCATCCGCATTGCATGAGGTGCGGGGGGCGTTCTGCAGTGTGGCCGGCGCACCATGAAATTCCCGAATCCGGAACAGCTGCTTCCGAGCTCACCTGCGACCGGGGAGGCGGCCCATGAAAACCCTCAATTCCTACAAGGTGTTCAGCATACTTATCTTCTTTTGCGCCGCGATGGAGATCAATTCGTCGGCACAGACCCTTACCACTCTGGTAAGTTTTGACGGTACCAACGGTGCCGCTCCTTCTGCGTCCCTCATCCAGGCCAAGGACGGGAACCTCTACAGTACAACCGAGTTTGGCGGGAGCGACAACCTTGGCACGGTCTTCAAAATCACCATCAGCGGAACGCTGACCACGCTGCACAGCTTCGACTACAATGACGGCGCGCAGCCTCTCTCCCCCGTGGCGCAAGGCACCGATGGGAACTTCTACGGGACAGCAGAGACTGAGTACGGCAGTGGCGGCGATGGCACGATCTTCAAAATGACCCCCAGCGGGACGCTGACGGTGTTGTACTACGGCTTGGCCTCGCCGGCTGGGCTGGTGCAAGGCCACGACGGGAACTTCTACGGGACATTCCCACGCATCTACAACGATGGCATGGTCTTCAAAATCACCCCCAGCGGCACGTTGACCACGCTGCACACCTTCGACGGCACGGACGGTGATAACCCTCAGGCGGGGTTGATACTGGCTACCGACGGAAACTTCTACGGGACAACGTACAGCGGAGGAACCAGCAGCTACTGTGGCGGTGGCTGTGGCACGGTCTTCAAGATGACCCCCAGCGGCTCACTGACTAGCCTGCATAGCTTCAGCGGCACTGACGGCTTCAACATTGCGGCAGGGCTGGTCGAAGGCAGCGACGGGAACTTTTACGGAACCGGCTCCGCAGGCGGCGCTGGCCAAAACGGTGGCGTCGTCTTCAAAATCACCCCTGGCGGCACGTTCACCATCTTGTACAGCTTCTGCTCGCAGTCGGGCTGCGCCGACGGCTATAGCCCTAGAGCTGGGCTGGTGCAAGCCACCGATGGGAACTTCTATGGCACCACCTTCCAAGGCGGGGCCAACGGCCAAGGCACGGTTTTCGCTATCACCCCCAGCGGCTCGCTGACCACGCTATACAGCTTTTGTCCTAAGTCTGGCTGCGCTGATGGCACGAATCCCATTGGAGGGGTGATCCAAGCCAGCGACGGCAACTTTTACGGGACAACCTCCGCCGACGGCGCCGGCGGCTACAACTCTGGCACGGTCTTCAGGCTCAGCGTGAGCTACAGCACGCTTACGGTTACGACCAGCGGTAACGGAGCTGTCGCCAGTACCGATGGATTCATCAACTGCCCCGGCACGTGCAGCCACCGTTACCTCGACAACAGTCAAGTGACTCTAAATGCCACGCCGGCCAGCGGCTGGGCCTTCACCGGATGGAGCGGCGGTGGCTGCTCGGGCACCGGCTCCTGCCAGGTGACCATGACGCAGAACACCGACGTCTCTGCCACCTTTACTCAGCTTCCGGTCACGTTGACGGTTTCAGTTGCCGGCAGCGGGACGGTCACCAGCACCGACGGCTATATCAACTGTCCCGGTACCTGTACGCACGTCTACAACCCGGGAACCGAGGTCACGCTGAACGCGACGGCCGCGTCGGGCTGGTCGTTCAGCGGCTGGACCGGAGCCTGCATGGGGGTGGGCTCCTGCAACATCACCATGACGCAGAATTACGCTCTCACCGGCGTCTTCGTTGAGCCGGGCGCTGGCATTCAGCTCATCCCGGTTACCCCCTGCCGTGTGGTGGACACGCGACCAGGGAGCGGCGGTAGTGGCCCCATCCAGGGCGGCACGTCTGAGAGCTTCACGCTGCCTGGGCAGCGGGGATGCGGTATTCCCAGCAGTGCAGCTGCCTACTCGCTCAACGTAACGGTAGTGCCGCAACACACTCTGGGTTACTTGACGATTTGGCCCACGGGTGAAGCGCAGCCGCTGGTCTCATTGATGAACTCACCTGATGGCCGGGTCAAGGCCAATGCTGCCATCGTGCCCGCGGGTACGCAAGGCGCGCTCAGCGTGTATGTGACCGATACCACCAATGTCATTCTGGACATCAATGGCTACTTCGCGGCTGCCGGCTCGCAGACCTACCAGTTCTATCCGCTCACCCCCTGCCGCATCATCGACACCCGCAACGGAGATGACGGGCCGCTGCAGAAGGGGGTGGAGCGCGATTACACCATGGCCGGACAGTGCGGCCTTCCCACCACCGCGACCGCGTATTCCTTCAACGTCACCGTTTTGCCGACGAACAAAGAGCTGGACTACCTGACGGTGTGGCCGGAAGGCGAGACCATGCCGGTAGTGTCTACGCTGAACGACCCGACAGGAACGGTCGTGGCCAACGCAGCGATTGTGCCGGCGGGCAGCGAGGGTGCGACTGCCTTCTACGCACACGACAATCCGACCAATCTGCTGGTGGATGTCAACGGCTACTTCGCGCCGGCTGGTACGGGAGGCTATTCTCTGTATGCAGTTGCGCCGTGCCGCGTGCTGGACACTCGCAATAATCACGGGGAGCCGTGGGACGGCCAGAAAGTCGTTCCCGTGGAGGGGAGTGCTTGTGCCCCGCCCAGCAACGCGACAGCCTATATCTTCAACGCGACTGTTGTGCCACCGGGCTCCATGCCATACCTGACCCTGTGGCCGGACGGCGAGAACCAGCCAAATGTATCGACCCTGAACGCCTATGACGGCTTTATCACGTCGAACATGGCCATTGTGCCGACCAACAATGGCTCCATCGACGCCTATGCTGCCGCCCTGACGCAACTGATCCTGGACATCTCCGGCTACTTCGCGCCGTAGAACGCGGGTTCGTGCCGGGGCACGTCTTAAAGACTTGATCGCCCCGGCGCGCTTGATTGGGGAAGTGGATCCAGTTCCTGCCCAGCAGGAGCTGCATCCACCTCTTAAAACGTTGCGCGTATCACTCTTGCGCGACCAAAAGTCACACCCTGACTCGTAAAGTCACCCTCCCCCGTGCCGAGAAAGTGCTGAAAATATAGGCCAAGTTCTTGACACGACTCCCGGACCGCTGTACTTTGGCCGACAAACCCCTGCCCTTTGCAGTAGCCTCTTCAGTGTAGGGAACATTGGGCATAAAGGTGCGGAATATTTAGCACAGCCGTGTTGCGGATCGATTTTTGATTCCGGATCTTTCTCGAGTTGTTCAAATGCGCGACCATGAGGAGCCACAAGCATGCGACGTACTTTCTGTTCTGCTCTGATCGCTATCCTGGGTGCGGCGGTTTTGCCGGTGGCTGCTCAAACTCTGATCGGCACCGTCAATGTGCAGAATGGCGCATACCATCTCGCCGCCAACCCGGCTACCAACATGGTCTATGTGGTGAACACCTGCGGCGCCAATCCCAGTTGCAGCGGGCCCGGAACGGTTACCGTGATCAATGGCGCCAGCAATGCGGTGGTAGCCACCATTACGGTCGGGACATCTCCTGGCTATGTGGTGGTGAATCAGGAAACGAACAGAATCTACGTCAGCAATAGCGGCAGCAATAATGTCTCGGTGATTAATGGGGCCAGTAACACCGTCATCGCGACCATCCCTGTTGGCTCCAATCCCACTGCCATGGATGTGAATTTCATTACCAATCGGATCTACGTGGTGAACAGCGGCAACGGACAAGGCACCACGATGAGCGTGATCAACGGTAATAGCAATACCCTTTTCACTACCGTGACGGTCGGCAACTATCCTTACTCGGTATCGGTGAACCCGGTCACCAACATGATTTATGTGGCCAATTACTGCGGCAGCCAGCCCAACTGCAGCTCGACCTCATCGCTCAGCACGGTGAGCGTCGTCAATGGCGACGTCAACGCCGTGACCCACACCGTCAGCGTCGGCTACGCGGCCAGAGTTGTCCTGGCGAATTCCGTCACCAACAAGATTTGGGTGCTGAACTCGTGCGGTACCAATTCACAATGCGCCCTGGGCCAGGGAAACTATTCCCAGGTGAACGGAACCGTGACCCAAATCGACGGTGTAACGTTCACCACGCTAACGGCCACTGTCGGCAAGGGATCGGGCGCTATGACGGTCAATAACGTGGCCAACCAGGCTTACACCACGGCTAACACGGACAACACCGTTACGATTATCTATAGCGGCACGACGCTCACCACTCGGGCTCTTAGCGTGGGAAGCGCCCCTGAAGACGTTGAGGTCAATGCCGCCACGGATACGGTTTTTGTCTGTAACTCCGGTAGCAACACGGTATCTGTTATCAATCCCGCGACCCTGGCTATCATCACCACGATTAGCGTGGGGACTATGCCGGTCCAAGCCTGGGTCAATCCCGTGGTGAACCGGATCTACGTCTCGAACGTCGGCAACAACACCGTCTCCGTTCTCACCGGAGTTGCCATCACGGCTATTCAATTCGTCCCGGTCGCTCCCTGCCGCCTGGTCGATACTCGCCCGGGCAGCGGTGGCGCTGGTCCAATTGACGCAGGAACCTCCGAGAACTTCAACCTGCCGCAGCTGGCGCAAAGCATGGCTTGCAACGATCTTGATCTTTCTTCAGCCATCGCTTATTCCCTGAACGTCACGGTTATTCCTAACACCACGCTGGGTTACCTCACCATCTGGCCGAGTGGCCTGATCCAGCCGTATGTCTCCCTGATGAACTCGCCTGACGGCCGCATCAAGGCCAATGCTGCCATTGTGCCCGCCGGCTATCAGGGCGACGTCAGCGTCTTTGTGACGGATACGACCAATATCCTCATCGACATCAACGGCTACTTCTCGGCGCCGGGTTCAGGAACGCTGCAGTTCTTCACGCTCCCGCCGTGCCGCATCGTCGACACGCGCAGTGGCGATGGCGGTCCGCTGCAGGCGGGAATGGAACGCGATTATCCCCTGAATACCTTAACGCCGGACTGCGAGATTCCCACGGGTGCACAAGCCTATTCGCTCAATGTCACGGTTGTTCCCAACAACGGTCCGTTGGATTACCTCACCGTCTGGCCGCAGGGCGAGACCATGCCTGTCGTCTCAACGCTGAACAACAACACCGGCACGGTGGTAGCGAATGCGGCCATTGTCCCTGCCGGCTCCAACAACATGACCGCCTTCTACGCCCATGACAACTCGACCAATCTGCTGGTCGACGTGAACGGCTACTTTGCGGCTCCGGGCAGCGGCGGTCTGTCGTTCTATCCAGAGGTGCCGTGCCGTGCGCTGGACACGCGTCAAAGCGGTAATGGCTTCAACGGTACTCTTGTCGTGAATGTGCTGGGCAGCGCCTGCCTGCCGTCCAGCAACGCGGAGGGCTATGTCTTTAATGCCACGGTGGTGCCGCCGGGACCGATGCCTTACCTCACGTTGTGGGCTAATGGCGCCATGCAGCCCACGGTCTCGACCTTAAATGCGTACGATGGTTTCGTCACCTCGAACATGGCGATTGTGCCGACCACCAACGGCGAGATCAATGCCTTCTCCGCTGCGCAGACACAACTGCTCCTCGATCTCTCTGGCTACTTCGGGCCCTAAGCCAAAGCTGAGTACGCGAGGCTACAATAGCAAAGCCAGCTGGTATACACGGTTGTATGATTGAGGACTACGATTCGATGGAAAGGCGAAGTTTGTGTGACCCACGCGGCGACATTATTTGCACCTCACCCCAATCTTAGCGATGAAGTGAATCGCAACATGGTGCTATCGGAAATTGAAGGAGGGGTGTTCCTCAATCGCCTTCCACCTGCCACCGTGCTACAAATTCAGACCCAGCACCACTGCTATACCGCGATAACCACCTCCGGCCGCTCGGTGCTGATCTCCGGCCATCCCAAGTACTGCCCAGAACCTCTGTTGGTGGCAATCCACGGTTCCACTTGGGGCGGCTCCATGCTGAAGTGCGGCTTTGTAGGACGAGGGATGCACCTGGAGTTCGCTCATCCGCAGTATCAGACGCCGATTATCACTTCGCTGATCCAGGAAATCCGCGAATGCCCTCAAGCCCGCCATGCGCTTCCAGCGACGCGATTATCGCTTCGCCGAAAGTTGACGACGCGGGTTAGGGGCTGGGTGCCGCAGGCGGTATCCCGCGGTTCCAGGGGAGCCTTGGCGGCTTTCTTGTTTACAACGTAAACGGTACATCACGCCTTTTACCATAGACCGATGGAATTTCAGCCCGCCAGCGATAGTGCGAGAGACCGAGGATTACACGGTCGAACTCCGCGACGCCGACCATTCTTGAGTTGAGGATTGTGCCGGATCAGAGCGTGGAAGTGCTCGCGTCACCGGTCAGTCGACCGGTAACGATGTGGCTGGTAGTAAACTGCTCATCATGGAAAACAAGCCCGACCAGAACCTCTTTCGCGAAGTCCATCGTAAAGTGCAGGACATCAGGGACAAAGCCCGTAAGAATCGCGACGACGCCGTACAACGCAGCCAGAAAGTTGCAGAGGATGAGGCGCAGAAGGAAGGCTTTGATCGTCCTGCATCCCCTCCTTCAGAAGACGGATCGCAATGACGCGGCCTCTGGCATTCTGGCAGCTTTCTGATCGTTAAAGCCAGCAGCCTTAACGCACAACCTGAATCGTTCTGTCCCAGATATTAATCTAACGAATATGGGAACGAGCTCTCGCACGACATTTACCAAGCGCCAGAAAGAACGCTCGCGCCAGGAGAAGCGCGCGGAGAAGCTTCAGCGCAAAGCCGAGCGCAAGCAAGTCGGCGAGACCAACAATGTCGCGACGCAACCTACTGCCGACCTGGTGGTAACGCACGACGAAGATGGGCAGCCGCAAGGCTTTGATTTCCACGATTTCGGAAAGTGATTCCGGAAGGACAGTGGGCGTTGCGAGCGTCCAACCGCTAGCCGCCGCCAAACATCTGGAGTTGTTCCCGAACCGCGCCAAGCCGTTCCAACTCATTCGCAACTGCTTCCGCACCAGCCGCCATGACGTCACGGGCATTGGACAGAGCTCGTTCCGCGCTGGTGCTTACTTCGCGCAGCAGCTTCCGAACTTCGGATTCAAGCCGCAAGCGGCTCTCGACGACTCGCTGCTCCACGTCTCCCTGCACGCGGGATGCGTTCGTATCCAGGAGCTGCTCAAGAAAACGATCGGCGTGGCTTTGGAACCAGCGCCGAACGTGCAGAACTCCCATCAAGGCGTCGAGAGAGTACAACAGCGGCGAAGCCGGCTGTGCAAGGGTGATCATGTCGTGGAAGAAAAAGCGTGAGCGTGCGCGGAAGCCTTGTTCGGCGTCCAGGGATCTCTGCAGATGCGAAAAGTTAGCCACCTGCTCTTCCGATAGCCGCTGCAGCAGCCCGTTGACCAGGCTCACGAATCGCTGGGTCGCGGCATGATAGAGCTCTTCCGCCTGCGCTTCTTCCGTGTCCAGCCAGGGCATCACATGACGCCTCGCCACGGCCTGGGCCAGGGCCATGAGCTCGCGGCGCCGCTCGGGGCCAAAGCTGCTGTGAACCGCGCGCGATTCCTGCTGCAACTGCTCCATCGCTGTTGGGAGCATCTGCCGAAAGAACTCTTTGCGCCGCGCCAGGAGCACGTGGGATAACCGCATCTGCTCGGCAGAAAACAACGTCCCGAGATCGCGCAACCACTGCTCGGCCTGGCCTGCAGTTTGCCGAAGATTGGCGATGCGCTCCTCCGAATTCGCGATTGGCTCCTGCAAGGCCCGGATTCGCTCCTCGACAGAGCGGCTTAGCGAAGCAGCGAAGCGCCGCAAACCGCGCTCTGCGGCCGAGCGGGTCATTTCCTGTCCCGACTTGGCAGCCAGCCGCTCAAGATCTCCAACCAGCGCTTCCCAGTCATCCTGATAGGGTGACTGGTTCAGTTGATTGAGCGCGCTGATTTCGTAAATGCGTTCAACCGGCTTCTTCAGCCGTGACCCGAGCACTTTGGCGGCAAATACCGAAGCTTGTTCGCGTTCAGCGAGGGAAACGCGATCGACCTTATTGAGCACCACCAGAATCTCATCTACGTTGGCGGCAACCGCTTCAATCAGGGCCAACTCTTCGCCCGAAATCGGCGGATCAGCCCCCACCACTAGAATCGCAGCATCAATCTGCGGAATGAACTCTTTGGTGGTCTCCGTATTCCCAGCAAACACGGAGCCGACTCCCGGCGTATCGACTAGGCACATCCCCGCGGCGAGCAACGGAGATGATAGAAAGACCTCAACCCCTTCTACTCGCTTCTTGTTCTCAGGATTCAACTCCTCCGAAACATAGCGTGCCAGCTCTTCGGTGCGGACCGTCCTCCACCTGTCGTCGATGAGAACTCGAGCCGAACGCTGGTCACCATAACGGAGTACCGTAGGAACCGTGGTGACCGGCACGATGCCAGTCGGAAGTATCGGCTCGCCTACCAGCGCGTCCAGCAACGTCGACTTTCCCCGCTTGAATTGCCCGATGCAGGCGACGAAGAAGCGGCCTTCACTGATTCTCGCGAGGAGCTGATGCACACCGCTAGCGACTGAGGTCTCGCCCAGTCGTGCGGCTATTTCGGCCAGGCGCGACAGCCGCTGGGCCTCGTTCTGGTTGTCTGGAAGAGTATTGATCGGTTCTTGTTCCAGGTTCGGCATTATCAAGTGTGTGCGACCGTCGCAAGTCTGTAATCGATGTAGAGAGGGGTCACCTTGATCTGACCGTCGTGCGAATACCTGGCGGATTTCGCCATGCGAATCATCTCCA
>JASHXK010000172.1 GCA_030043575.1 Terriglobales bacterium | reverse complement strand
GGCCGCGGTCCGACATCGATAGGAGTGTTAGGAAAGAAAATCAAAAGCCTCCGATCATCGGAGGCTCTTGCCATTGCGGATTTCAAATGGAGATCAGTTGGACAATTAGGAACCCGAGCCGTCGTTGCGCTTCAGCGTCGGACGGTCATCATCGCCCGAACTGGACGATCCACTGCCGTTGCCATTGTCGGATGGATTGTCGGCCGTGGCACGTCGCAGCGTAGGCCGGTCAGCCTTGTCCTTGTCGCTCTGCACCTTGTGCCGATTCTCCAGCGAGGCCAGCCGTGACTTCACGTTCTGGAACTCGGAGGTATCGACGATGTACTCCGGGCGCGCGGGGAGAATGTTCTTCATTTCGTTCTGCGCCGCAGCCACGCGATCCGGAGTCGGCGGGTGCGACTCGAAAGCCTTGGCAATGGTGCCCGGCTTCTTCTTTTCCTGGGCTTCGATCTTCTCAAAGAACGAGATGAACGACTGCGGATCGTAGCCCGCCTTGTACATGTACTCCATGCCCAGGAAGTCGGCTTGCGCCTCGAAGGTGCGCGAGAACTTCATGAATGTCAACGGCACGCCGATGCTTAGCGCGGCGTTGGCGCCTTCGTAAACTGCCCAGCCGCCGGGAACGAAGATCAGCGGAATGCTAGCCAGGTTTACCAAGTTGCCGCGCGTCTGCTCGCGTGCCACGTGACAAGCAGCAACGTGTCCGATCTCGTGGGCCATAACGCCAGCCAGTTCGGCTTCGTTATCGGCAGCGAGGATCAATCCTGAGTTGACATAGAAGAAACCGCCAGGAAGCGCGAACGCGTTAATGTCGTCGGTGTCGATCACTTTGATGGTGAAGGGAACCTTCGCATCCGAGTTGCGCACCAGATTCTGTCCGATGCGGTTGACGTACTCGGTGACTACCGGATCGTTGACCATTTTGGCCTGATGCTCAACCTGCATCGAATATTGCTTGCCCATGGCCACTTGCTTGTCGAGCGAATACCAGTTGCCAAGTCCCTTGTCACAGCCGACGTTGCGGTTGCCGATGGCGTCGATGTTGTCCATCGAGCTCTTGGGAGGCGGGTTCTTTTCCGGCTTGTCGGGCAGATACTGACCATCAGAGGACGACGAACTCTGACTGGAAGCGCTCTGATCCGATGGGGAGGTGGAGCTTTGACTCTGCGCGGCCGGCGAAGAACCTTGGTCCGAGGGCGACGAACTCTGGGCAACGCCGAGCGAAACCAACAATAGCGACAGCGCGCCAACACTGAGAAATCGGGATGCCGAACGCATGGTGTACACCTTCTTCACTTCACTGCGGAGGGACGGGTTGACGAGAAGGCCGCTGGCTAATCCTGGAAACCCGCCTTGGCCACAGTTGTTGCCATTATCAGTCTATTCTCATATGCGCAGGGCGCAAAGTCCACTGCTGTCTGGACTATCTCTTTAATCAGATGTGAGCATTCCATTAGGGTTTCCAAAATGCGGCCCACAGAGTTGCATTTTCTTTCAGGCTTTCCTACTGTTAAGCCGGATTCAGGATTGATCGTTTCAAGCTGCTGAAATGGCGGTGTTTGCAGGAATGTGGTCGCCTTGAGAAGGACACGCTGCGGTCAGAGGCGGAGAAAGCACCGCAAAATCTACACACGCGTTTTTGACTCTCAGCCACAGCGACGTATGATTCTTCTCAGCCACAGCGACGTATGATTCTAAAGATGCACATCAGACCGTACGCCCGGGTCTTCGCGGCGCGATGGAGTCACCGGTTGTGACCAGCACGCTGAAAAGCGACGCGAATTCCACACACGAATCCCGGCACGACTATTCCAGCCGGATGGCGCCGATGCCATCCTACAAGCCGGACAGAATTCTGCTGGTGCGCTTCAGCGCGCTGGGCGATGTCATCCAGACCCTGCCCATCCTGACCATGCTGCGCGACGGCTTCCCCAACGCCAAAATCGGCTGGGCGATCGACACCGAGTTGGCCCCGGCAATTGAAGGTCATCCGGCGCTGGATTATGTCCATCGCTGCTCGCGGCGTAGCTGGTCGCAGGCGCTGCCGAACCCAGCGAAGTGGCCGGCGGCCACGCGCGAGTTTCGCGCGTTTGTCGACGAGGTGCGGTCGGTTCACTACGATGTTTCCATCGATGCACAGGGACTGTTCAAGACGGCGCTGCTGCCTTACATGGCCGGTATCCAGCGCCGCATCGGATTTCGCCACGGGCGAGAGTTCAGCAGCGTCTTCTATACCGAGCGGCATCTGCGCCGCGGCGAGTATTTCGATCCCGCGGTTTGCCACCTGGAGCACATGGCGTACTTAGCGCACAACATCGGCGCTGCCGATGTGCGCTACACCATTGAGCCGCCGCGGGTGACCGACGCCGCGAGGGCGCGCGTCGCTGAGCTGTTTGATGGCGCGTTCGGCGCGAGTGCTCCAGTGGTCGCAATGGCGCCGGCGACGCAATGGGTCAGCAAACATTGGCCGGAAGAGTACTGGACGACGCTGATCTCGCAGCTGCTGAACGAGACGGATCTGAACCTGATCGTGCAGGGCGCGCCCGCGGATGCGCCGGTGGGCGAGCGCATTCTGCGTGGTTTTTCGGTATCGCAGCTTGAGGGACGGGTGTGCAACCTCTTTGGCAAGCTGCCCATTCCGGAGATGTATGCGCTGTATGAGCGCGTGCAAGCAGCGGTGGGATCGGACAGCGCGCCGCTGCACATTGCGGGTGCGATGCGCGTACCGGTGCTGATTGGGATTTATGGCCCGACCGGTTACCGCCGCACGCCGCCAGTCGGCAGCCCGCACATCAAGCTGTTCTCGACCGAAGGCGAGTTGGCGTGCCAGCCGTGTCACAAGCGCGTTTGTCCGCTGGGCACGGATGAGTGCATGAAGCGAGTGCGTCCGGAAGAAGTTTTCCAGGCGCTGCTCGATGGCCTGACGGAAGCTGGGATTGCATTTCAGAGCAAGGGCGCGGCGGTGGTGCGGTAAGAGTGCTGTCAGGAGGAACACAATGGCTTGTAAGCGTAGCCTCGGCTGCGTTGTCTTTCTATTGGCATTTATGTCAGTTGGGTGGGGCGATCAAGACTGCAAAATCACTGGGAGAGTTGTCGACCCCGCGGGAGCTATCGTGCCCAATACTTCAATTGTCGTATACACCTGGAACCAAGCGCCGCTGGGCGGCTTTACGTTACGGGAGGTTGGGAGATTTGTGACCGATAATCTTGGGGAGTTTCATGGCTCGTTTGCGGCGGGCTCATATGAGATCCTCGCCGCAAATCACGGCTTCCTGCCCACCGCAGCGCGCGTCAAACTGACGTCCGCCGCCACAACGACTGTCTCCTTGCAGCTGCGACAGGATCCTTCCCAACCGATAGAAGGCTGCTGCGACGCAACGGTTCCTACGGTACCGAACTAATTGTGCTTTTGAATCCAAGCATGTTGAACCTCTCCAAACTCGCGGCGGCCGAATTTCACACCGAGCCCTACGAATATCTGCTGGTCGACGACTTCCTTGAGCCCAACAGCAAGACCGCGATCGTCAATGATTTTCCGCCCATCGAGAAACCCGGCAGCTTCCCGCTGTC